>JADZDZ010000057.1 GCA_020850785.1 Candidatus Sumerlaeota bacterium
ATGATCGTCTTCTCATCATTCTGGGCGATACCATCGTGAAGGCCGACTTTGCGAAGATGTTCTCACTCGGCTCCAGCGTCCTCGCGGTGAAGGCGGTGGATGATCCCCGCCGCTTCGGCACCGTTGAAAACAAGAAGGGGACGAATGAAATCATCGGCCTGATTGAAAAGGCGGAAAATCCTCCCACGAACCTCGCCATCGTTGGCGTCTACCTGCTGGATGATCCGAAGCTCCTCTTTGACGGCCTTGATCACATCATGAAGAACAACATCCGGACGAAGAATGAGTTCCAACTCACCGACGCCCTTGTTTACATGCTGCAGCACAACCACCGGATGCTCAGCTTTGAGATCACGGAATGGCTTGATTGCGGAAAACCGGAGACGCTTCTGGAGACCAACCGTCGGTTGCTGCAACTCGACGGTGCCAACGACGTGGAAAAATTCCGGAAGCAGTTCCCCCACGCCGTGATCGTTCCTCCGGTGCATATCGGCAATCACTGTAAAATCGAGAATTCCGTTGTCGGACCCTACGTGAGCGTCATGGACGGCGTTGTTATCACTGATTCGATCATCAAGGATTCCACCATCGGCGAAAAGAGCACGCTGAAGCAGGCCAACCTGCGCAACTCCATGATTGGCGATGAAACGCAGGTGGAGGGCGTCAGCGGCAGCCTCAACATCGGCGATCATTCCACCATCGTCACGACATCCTGATGCCCGCGAAAAAGAAAATCCTCTTCGTGTGCATGGGAAACATCTGTCGTTCGCCCGCTGCGGAGGGGGTTTTTCGCAGCATCGTTGAACGACGCGGCCTTGCGGATCGCTTTCACATCGATTCGGCGGGAACCATCGGCGCCCACGAAGGCGAAGGCGCTGATCGCCGCATGTTGGCAGCCGCCATGAGCCGCGGTTACAATTTGGAAAGCTGCATCGCCCGCAAAGTGCAACCACGCGACTTGGACGAATACGACCTGATCCTTGCGATGGATCGCGACAACCTGTTTCACCTTCATTCGCTGGATCGTGGCGGAAGGCATGAGCACAAGATCAAGCTCCTGTGCGACTACGATCCCGATGGGCAGTTTCGCGAGGTCCCCGATCCCTACTACGGCGGACCGGAGGGTTTCAACAAGGTGCTGGATATCGTGGAGAAGGCCAGCGAACGCCTGCTTGATGACCTGATGCGGGATGAATCTTCCCGCTGAACTGACGACCAGAGTGGAGAGGGCGCTCGGCTCTGCGGCCTCCATCACGGCCGCAGAGCGCGTCGTCGGCGGATCCATCAGCAGCGCCGCCCGCATTGAAACCACGCACGGAAACTTTTTCCTCAAATGGAGCCCGCTCCCTGGCGATGCGTTCGCGCGGGAAGCCGAGGGCCTTCAGGCGATCGC
Source organism: Candidatus Sumerlaeota bacterium (assembly GCA_020850785.1). Lineage (GTDB taxonomy): Bacteria > Sumerlaeota > Sumerlaeia > SLMS01 > SLMS01 > JADZDZ01. The sequence continues at coordinate 1,394 of JADZDZ010000057.1, forward strand.
GGCCGTTGGGGTGCTCCACACGCCCAAAATAATCGCCGTGGGCACGGACCATCTGCTTCTGGAGTACATTCCTCCTTCATCGCAAAAATCAGGATTCTTTGCGAACTTTGGACGGAGCTTCGCGGAATTTCACAGGGCCGCGCATGGCGAACGTTACGGCTTCGCTGCGGACAATTACATCGGCAGCACGCCACAACCCAATGGGTGGCATGATGACTGGATCGGCTTCTTCCGCGAGCGGCGTTTGCGACACCAGTTGAACCTCGCGGCCCGCAATGGATTCACGGGGGAATTGCAACTCCTTGGCGCGCGCCTGATGGACCAATTGGATCGCATCATTCCTTCCGACGACGAGCCACCCACGCTGCTGCATGGGGATTTGTGGAGTGGCAATTTTCTGTGCGACGAGGACGGAAAGCCCGTGCTCATTGATCCCGCATGCTACTACGGGCATCGCGAGGCGGACCTTGCCATGACCCGCTTGTTCGGCGGATTTCCAAGGGATTTTTACGATTCATACGAGGAAGCATGGCCGCTCCGTCCGGGCCATGAGGAGCGCATGGGTGTCTATACACTCTACCACCTCCTCAACCATGCGAACCTGTTTGGTGGCGGTTATCAGGGACAGTGCATTCAGCTCATGCGCCGACTGTTGGAGTAGCGTTACTCCATTTCCACGAGCGTCCAGTCGACTCCGCTCGCTGCGGTGACGGTGACATGGTTGATCTTCGTCTCCGCGTCCTGCCCGTAGCCGCTGCTCGCGATCAATTCAACGGTATAAGTGCCGGGCACACTCCATGAAAACGAAGGGGATGCGACCGATGAATCCTCAATACCGTCCTCGTCAAAATCCCAGGAACGCACAATGCCTGCAGCCGGTTCAAACACGCTCAAGTCGCTAAAGGAGAGCGGCACATTCTGAACGACTTCCGTGCCTGCGGCGGAAAACGCTGCCACGGGCGCGGCGTACATGAATTCCAGTGTCAGCCGCGGAACTTCGCTGCGGAGATACCGCGCCGTTGGCGTTGTTCCGGACCAGTTGGCCGATGGCGGCGAGGCGACGTTCGACCTCCCCGCAACAACGCGATTCGTTCCCGACTCGAACGTTTGCCACCACGATCCCAATGCATTCGTGGAGTTGTCGTTCAGGATCGAGATCGCGAGGTTGTCACTCCCATTGTAGGGGAAAATTTCGACCAACTCGATCAGGAGCACATCACCCGCCAGAATGCCGGGTGCGGGGCCTGCGAAGACGATCGTCCATCCGGAAGCGTCCAGTTCATTTGAAGGATATTGATCGAGCGAAGTGTGCTTCATCCGCACGGTGATCGAGCCTGATGGGTTGGAAGCGCCGGGTTGCGCAAACAATTTTAGCGCAAAGATGCCGCCGGCCCTGCCGATATCCTCCTGCAACAGGATGAACTGCGTGTTCATGAATTGCGAGCTTGTCGAGAAGGGAAATTCCCACGTGCCAAGTGTTGGTCGGGAAATCGCGAGCTCGTTTGGCCGCGTTACTTCGAAGGCATTCTGCAATTCCAGCGGCGTCATGCTGGGGCCCGTTGCGGACACCCGGTACATTCCCACCGTTTGAGGTGCCAGGTTGATCGCGCAATCAACCGCAGTTGCCGTTTGCGTGACGATCTGCAGCGGAAGCGCGCTCCCGCCATTCTTCTGAATGGAAAAGGTGTCGTAGGCCAGCAGCCCTGTTCCATTGATCGTGAACACCGCAACATTCGATGCGTTCACGATTGCGGGCGTCACGCTCGTGAGGCTCTGCGCGCCGACCAAGGCGCAAGAAAACAGCAACCAGATGGTGCTGATCAAGGCAGGGGCGATCTTCCCAAGGCGCATTGAAATCATCGTGAAGAATTTCCCACTATGAACCTATCAGAGTGAATTGCACGTGGAGCACAACCATGAAATTGCCGCGAACTCATGGTCCCCGTTTCTTGCGCAGCATGCGAATGCAATCCAGCGCGATGATGCCGACGGCAATGGGCCTCTGGGCAAAATAGAGAAGGCCGATCATTTCCGGCAGGGCGCTCCCCGCGTAGCCCGTGCGCTGCCACAACCACCACAGCGATGGCGCGCCCGCGAAACACCACGCCAGAAGAATCGTCCGCCATTCCAGCGCCCGCCATGCCAGCATGAATCCCAGCAGCGCCTGCATGAACATGTAGTGATGCTCCCAGCAATCGCGATAGGCGACGAACCATGCCATCCAGAACAAGGCGATCGCATGGATGTTCGGCTTGCTGCGTGTGCTCCACAAAGCCCACGCGCAGATGATCGCATACATCAGCAGCACCGCACCATTTATCACCGGAACCATGAAGGCCGGCGTGCCTGCGGAAACCTCTTCATCGAGAAAACTTTGCCCGCTCGCCTTCCACACGATAGCGTTCACCAGTTCCTGCGTCCCCTGCGCTCCCGCGTAGGGCTGTCGCGCCTCACTGATGATGCGTCCTCCTGCGCCGCGGTTCACCAATCCTTCCCGGACTGCTGATGGAAAGAAGAACCACGGCACTGATCCGACCACGCACAAAAGAATCGCCACGACGACGAGCTTCCTGCGTCCCCACAGGAACAGCGATGGCGCCATCGCCAGCGGAAAGAGCTTCAGCAGCACCGCGAATATCCACGCCACGCCACCCCACGAGCGTCCCGCGCACAGCGCATCCATTCCCCACAGTAGCAGCGTTCCCAGCAGCAGGGAGAATTGTCCCATGTGCAGCTCCGCGATCGTGGGGAACCATGCGAACCAAATGACGGCGAAGAGGAGCAGTTGCCTCGGATTCCTTCCCACGCACAGAAGGAAGTTCGCGACGAGCATCAGCAGGTTCACCACGCACCATGCATGGAATGCAGGCCACGGTGGAAGAATGTTCAGTGGAATTCCCAACCAGTACGCGGTGATGGGCAGATAGCGGAACGTCGCCACATAGGGCGCACGAAATCCCGGCTTCCCCGTGTCCAGATTCACGCCGAAAGGATCGCGCCCCGCCAGCGCGCGCGCGCCCGCATCATACACGCAGAAAAAATCCACCGCAGGCCGCAGCCGGA
>JADZDZ010000058.1 GCA_020850785.1 Candidatus Sumerlaeota bacterium
CAAGCAGCAGACCGGACAGGGAGGGCAGGGCCAGCAACCGGGCCAGCAACCGGGGAATCAGCCCGGTCAGGGGATGGGACAACAGGGCCAGAGCGGCGGAAACGGCAACGTGAATGGGCCGGGAAATTTCCAGCAGGGTTTCAGTGATCAGCAGGGAGGCAACGGCGCTGGCGGATTGGGACGTGGTGCGGGTCAACGGCCCGACAGCCGTGCCAGCGCGCAGGGCTTCGTTGATACGTTCATTCCGGGTCAAAAGAATGAGGGGCAAATTATTGCGGTGTTCGACGTGGATGCGCCGGCGCCGAAGGGGGAGTCGAACCTGCGCTACACGAGCGTCCCGGCGTCGTACCAGCAGCGTGCGGCGGATGCGATGACAGACACGGAAATCCCCGTTGGCATGCGCAATTCCGTGAAGGATTACTTTGAGCGTATCAATTTCGGAGCGCCGGGTGGCAACGCGACGCAGGGACAACCTGCCGCGGCGCCGCCGCAGCCGGCAAAGACACAATAATTCGTTTCCTTGATGCGAAAAATTCGTGGGAAAATGCAAGGCGCGCGTATTTTGCGTGCGCCAGTGCGATGACTTTGGCGCATCTGAAAAAAGTTCGCGGCCACTTTTTGTTTCCGCTTCTCGCATTCTGCCTTTTGCTGGCGGCCTGTGATCCCGGCGGAAGCCCCACGACGAGCATTTACAAGGGGGCGACGGTTTTCGGCGAATCGGGTCGGCAGCCGGGGCAGTTTTCGCGACCGCGCGCGGTGTGCTTCACGAAGTCGGGATTGATCGCGGTGGTGGATCGCACGGGGCGTCTGCAGCTTTTCAAGAAGGAGAATTGGGAGTTCGTTCGCCAGTGGCGCTTTCCAAAATACGACACAGGAACACCCACGGCAATAACGGCTGATCCGATCGACGATACGTTGTGGGTGGCGGACACGCACAACTCGCGCATCATCCACTACCAGCAGGACGGGACGATGATCAAGATGTTCGGGAAGGCGGGCGAGGGTCCCGGACAGATGATTTTCCCCACGGATGCGGTTGCCGATCCCGACGGGAAGACGCTGTGGGTGTGCGAATATGGGCGGCGCAATCGCATCATCAAGATGGATCGTGAGGGTGTTTTTGAAAAGGAGTGGGGGTCGGAGGTCTTCGATTCGGCGGACCTGGGAAGGCCGATGGCGATCTGTCTGTCGCGCGATGCGAAGCTGCTGTTCGTGATTGATGCGGGAAATAATCGCGTGGTGGTCTATGACCGCGATGGGAATGAGGTGCGGCGCTTCGGCAAGGAGGGGAACGGACCGGGGGAGATGATCTATCCGCTGGACATGACGATGGCGGCGGACGGTTCGCTCTACGTGATCGAATATGGGACTTCGCGCGGTAGCCGTTTTTCGCCGACGGGGGAATTTTTGGGCGCGTGGGGTGAGCCGGGCTTTGCGCCGGGGCAGCTCTATTCGCCGTGGGGCTGCGCGATTTCCAGCGATGATGAGTTGGTGCTGGCGGACACAAACAACAACCGGATTCAATATCTGAAGAATCCTTCAAGGTACTTCCGGGCGGACATCGCGCCTTCCACCTTCCGCGCGCCGGTGCTGGAGAGTCCGCTGCAATGATTCGCTTCGCGGAACCGGGATACCTATGGTTGTTGCTGCTGCTGCCGCTGGTGTGGTACATGTCGCGGCGGCTTCGGTTGATTGAGCGCGGACGGCGCTTCGCGATCATCATCCTGCGGACGATCCTGCTGCTGCTGGTGATCTTCGCGCTGGCGAAGCTGGAGTTCCGCAAGTCCTCGCGGGACCTCAGTGTGTTCTTCCTGCTGGACGTTTCGGAGTCGGTGCCTGCGGACAAGCAGCACGAGGCGACGACCCTTCTTTCGCAGCTTTCGAAGAAGAAGTCGTCCGCCGACCAGACGGGCGTGATCGTTTTCGGCGAGCGTCCCTCCATCGAAACATCCACGGTGAAGAATTACGAGTATGAGGGGCGGCTGCTTTCCACGGTGGGTGCGGACCGCACGGATATTGCGTCGGCGCTGCGGTTGGCGATGGCGGCGTTTCCCGCCGATGCCATGCGGCGCATCGTCCTGCTGAGCGATGGAAACGAGAACTTCGGTTCCGCGCTGGAGGCGGCGCGCATCGCAAAGAACAACGGCATTCCCATCGACACGATCACGCTTTCCTATGAATCGCGCAACGATGTGCAGCTTGAAAAGATCGTGGTGCCTGAACGCACGGCGAAGGATGCGCCGTTTGACATCAAGGTTTTCGTGAACTCGGAACAGGACACGGATGCGGTGATCCGGGTGTTCGAGGATGGGAACCTGATTCTGGAGGAAAAGCGCCCCGTCACCGCAGGGCGGAATCCTCCCTTCGTGATGCAGCGCCGCATCAGCGATGGCGGCTTTCACAACTACACGGCAACGGTGGAGGCGGCTGGTGACCAGCGCCCGCAGAACAATCAGGCCAATGGCTTCACGTACCTGAAGGCGGAACCGCGCGTGCTGCTGGCGGAAGGCGGCGACCTGCAATCGACGGCTTACCTGCGGAGCGCATTGCAGGCGGAGAACATCATCGTGGACGTGATTCCGCCGGTGCAGATTCCCACGGCCATTGAAACCATCCAGCGCTACGACAGCGTGATCCTGTCCAACGTGGCCGCGAATGATATGAGCCTCGCGCAGATGCAGATGATTGAGCGTGCGGTGCATGACCTTGGCGTGGGCCTGATCATGATCGGCGGGGAAAATTCCTTCGGTGCCGGCGGCTACATGGATTCACCGATTGAGAAGGCGCTTCCCGTTTCGATGGACATCAAGCAGAAGAAGGTGCTGCCGAACGGGGCGCTGGTGATCGTGCTGCATACCTGCGAAATTGCGGACGGCAATGCCTGGGCGCGTGAAATCTCCGCTGCGTCGCTGAATGTGCTCTCCGCGCAGGATTACTGTGGAATCGTGTATTTCGGGCCTGCGGCGCCGGGGGGGACGAAGGGGGGCTCCGTCAACACGGGCTGGGGTGCGGGCTGGGGGGATCATTTCCTCTGGGATCCGGGCCTTCAACTGGTGGGGGACAAGAGGGCGATGCGCACGGCGATCAAGGGTGTGCAGCCGTCGGACATGCCGACCTTCGATCCGACGATGAAGATGGCGGCGGAGGCGCTGATCGGCGTGAAGGCGGAAACGAAGCACATGGTCATCATCAGCGACGGCGATCCGGCGCCGCCGCAGGATTCGGTGATCAATGCGATCAAGGACAACGGCATCACGGTGTCGACGGTGGGGATTTTTCCGCACGATCCGTCAACGGTGGCGACGCTGGAAAAGATCGCCTACCAGGGTGGCGGAAATTATTACTATCCGAAGACAAGCAGCGAACTTCCGCGCATCTTCACGAAGGAGGCGACGGTGGTGCGCAAGTCGCTGATCCGGGAGGACAACTTCGTGCCGCGCGTGGGGGCGCCGAGCGAGGTGCTGCTTGGCATGGGTGGCTATCCGCAGCTTCGGGGCTACGTGGTGACGTCGATCAAGGACCTCGCGACGGAGGCGCTGACGACGGAGTGGGACGATCCGTTGCTGGCGCACTGGCGTTACGGCCTTGGGAAGTCGGTGGCGTTCACTTCCGACGCGAAGGACAAGTGGGCGTCGGATTGGGTGCAGTGGGGGAACTTCGCGAAGTTCTGGTCGCAGACGGTGCGCTGGTCGCTGCGGGAAACGAACAATACGAACTTTCAGGTGAACACGGAAGTGCAGGGCGGCGTTGGCAAGGTGACCATCGACGCCGTGGATGATTCGGGAAATTTCCAGAACATGATCAACTTCGACGCGAACGTGATTTCGCCGGAGTTCGGCACGGAGAAGCTGAGCATCCAGCAGGTGGCACCGGGGCGCTACGAGGGGACCTTCCCGGCGTCGAAGGTGGGAACGTACATGCTCTCGATGAGCACGGGGCAGAAGGACCAGAGTGGAAATCCGCAGTTCATCACGAGCGGCGTTTCGCTGTCCTATTCGCCGGAGTACGAAACGAGCACGAGTTCCGCGACGTTCATGGAAAAGATTTCCACGACGTCGGGCGGCGTGGTGGTGGCGGATCCGCAGGCGTACAATCCGTACCAGCGGAACCTGAAGCCGGTGCGCAGCCCGAACACGCTGTGGCCGTGGCTGCTGCTGGCGGCGACGCTGCTGCTGCCGCTGGATATTTTCCTGCGACGCGTTTACCTGAACATGCGCGAAATCGGCGCGTGGATTCGGGAGAAGTTGTTCGGCCTGATTCCCGCGCGGGAGAAGAAGGAAGCCTATGCGTCGCGCATGGAGGGCCTGCGCGCGGCCAAGGCACGTGCCGCCGCCGACAAGGATGCGGAGAAGGAGGAGCGCACCGCGCGCGAAGCCTTCCGCGAACGCCTTGCACAGAAGGAATCACAATCCGGCGGCGGTGATTCGGTGTTTACAAAAGACGATCCGGACAAGAAGCCTGTGGTGCGGCGCGAGAAGCAGACCTACACGACGGACACGGGAGCCGCGCCTCCAAAGCCCGGTGGCATGGGTTCGCTGATGGAGGCGAAGCGGCGCGCGCAGCAGAAAACGAAGAAGCAGGGCGAACAGGGGAACGAGGAGGAAAGAAAATGATGAACCTGCGGGCATGTGTCACGCGGCCAATTCCGTTTAACCTCGCTGTTGGTTTTGCAGCGGAACCGAATCAGACCCTTTCCTCATTTCAAGCATAAGGAGCATTTCCATGGCAGACATTCAACAGCAGGC
>JADZDZ010000059.1 GCA_020850785.1 Candidatus Sumerlaeota bacterium
AGCGCGACGGCGGTAGTGATGGCGATGTGTTCGGTGGTGGGCCGCCCGGCGGCGGTGGGCCACGTGGCGGTGGTGGTTTCACCACAACAAGCGCCGTTACCAAGGCCGATGGCACCTACCTGATTGAGCAGGTCAACGGCGGAAACGCACGCGTTTCCATTGATGAGAAAAAGGAATATCTTCGTCCTGAGGCACAGGAGTTTGAAATCTCGACGGGCGAACACAAGGTTGGCGTCGATTTTCAATATCGCAAGGGCATCACGTTCGAAGGCATTGTTCTCGACAATGCGAATCAACCGATTGCAGGGGCGCTTGTTGCGCAGGGGCGTCGCTTCGGCCCCGGCGGACGCCGCGACAATTCCGTCGAAACGGACGATTCGGGGAAATTCAAGTTTGATGCGATCGAGCCGGAAGGTGACACCATCCGTCTGGAAGTGACGCATCCCAGCTACGACACCGTCACCAAGAGTGACCTGCTTCCGGAAGACAGTCCCGTCACGATTACGATGAATCCGCGCATGCACGTGGAATTCACGGTCGCGCAGGGCGGTTCACCGGTGACCGACTTCCTTTACACCATCACTCCCACGCGCAGCCGTAACGCGCAGCAGCCACAAGGAGGGAGCGCCGCCGGCAATGGCACTGCTGGCGGACCCGGAGGCCCGCGCGGGGGGGGAAATTTTGGCGGGGGGCGTGGTGGAATGGCGAATCGCCTCGCCGCTGTTCAGAAGACCGTGGTCGGCCAGACTGATCCCGTGAAGGAAACGCTGACGGCGGGAACCTACGAAATCAGCGTGTATGCGCTTGATGCAAACGGGGAGAAGAACGGGTCCTACGGCTACCAGTCCTTCGAACTGAATGAGAAGCAGAGCAGCGTTTCACTGACGATTGAAATGGGAGGGGCGCTCGCGATCACGGGAGTTGTTGTCTCCGGCGATGACAAACCCGTTGCGAATGCGACCGTTGAGATGTCGCGCCGTGGAACGGAACGCGCGGGCCGCGCAGGCGGCATCGGTTTCCCCTCCGACAACCCGAAGGTCACAACCGACGCGCAGGGAAATTTCAAGTTTGAGAATGTTCCCGTGGGCCGCGCGCGATTCACGGCGACGGCCGCGAATCTTGTGCAGGATGGGGAGGCGACGGCAAACGTCACCCTGGAGGAACCACCGCCGCAGGTTGTCATTCGCATGACGAATGGCGCGAAGATCATCGGCACCGTGATTGATGTGGACGGGGCTCCCATGCGGGATGGCCGCGTGCGTCTGAGTGGCAACAGCGGTGGCGACGTGCAGCTTGATGGCGAGGGGACCTTCAAGTTTGAGAATCTTGTCCCCGGTGACTACTCGATCTCGCTCCGCGGAAAAACGAACGCGGTCATCCATCGTGAGCAGGTGGAATTGGCTGCGGCGCAGGAAAAGGAGGTCAAAATTGATTTCACCGGCCAGATCGATGTCGTTGGTCAGGTGACGCGCAACGGCTCCCCGGAGGTTGATCCGGGAACGCGGCTCACCTTCGAGCCTGCGGACAAGGGGAAGGCGACCAACATCAATTTCACCAACAACGGCTACTACGAAACGCGCATGGTGCCCGGTGAATACAAGGTCTATGTCCATTCAAACGGCGGGCGTGCAAAAACCTACACGGGAATTTCCACCACCATTCAATCGGAGCCGACGGAACAGACCGTTGATATTCCCGTTCGCCTTGAAACCGTGGATGTCGTGATTGTTGATACCAACGACGATTTGGGTTATGCCGGCAAATTTGTGTACCGCCACAAGACGAAGGACGGCACGCAAAGTTCCACAAACTGGCAGAGTAATGAGAAGATATTCAGCATCACGAACCAGCCGCTTGGTGAGTGCATGGGTGTCCTGACGACGACGGACGGCCGAAAGTACACCTCCGAATGGACAAAGATTTCCGAGAGCTCGGAAAAAATCCTGACACTCATTCCCGAAGATGTGTCCGGCGGCGGCGGAAATCGACCCGGTGGCGGGAATCGCCCCTCGAACAACCGCCCGTAGCAGGTGCTGCAAGTGGGCGGGTCATCTTTTGATTTGCGCGGGTGCAACACCCGCGCTTCTTTTTTTTGCGCAGTTCAATCTTCGAATGTCATGACAAATGAAAAGACTCTTTTTTCTCCTCCTCATGCTTGCGACACTTGTGGTGCCGCAGCGTTCCTCTGCCCAGGACAAGGGCCAAGTCGTTGTCTATACGGCGCTTGATCGCGAATACAGCGAGCCGATCCTGAAGAAGTTCGAGGAACGAACCGGCGTGAAGGTGATGCCGGTGTATGATGCCGAATCGGTGAAGACCGTCGGGCTTGTGAATCGCCTGCTGGCGGAAAAGCAGCGCCCCCGCTGCGACGTCTTCTGGAACAATGAAATCGTGCGCTCCATCCAGTTGAAGAAGGAGGGCCTGACGGCGCCCTACGACTCTCCCTCCGCGAAGGACATCCCCGCCGCGATGAAGGACGCCGATCACCACTGGACGGGCTTCGCAGCGCGCGCGCGAGTCCTGCTCGTGAACAAGAGGATGCTCCCCGACGAAGGCGAATGGCCCACCACCGTGGAGGCGCTCACTGATCCCAAGTGGCGCGGGAAGGCGGCGTTCTCAAAACCGCTCTTTGGATCCATGAGCACCCACGCGGCGGTGATCTGGGCCAATGTGGGACCGGAGAAGGCACAGAAATTCTGGGAGGCCACGCTGAAGAACGCGGTCCTTGTTGACGGCAATGCTCAGGTGCGGGACGCCGTCGTTGGCGGCGAGGTGCCCTGGGGCATCACCGATTCCGACGACGCTTTCGGCGCCGTCACCGATGGCGCGCCCGTCGCGATTATCTATCCGAAGAGTGATCCAGCGGGGCCGGGAACGCTCTTCTTTCCGAATACGCTGGTTCTCATAAAGAATTCACCGAATCAGGATAATGGCAGGAAACTCATCGATTTCCTGTTGTCGCCAGAGGTGGAAAAACTCCTTGCGGAATCGCGCTCGGCGCAAATCCCCCTCCATCCCGGCATCGCCCCGCCGAAGGGCCTTCCAGACCTGAAACCGGAACAGATTCTGAAGGTGGACTGGGAGAAGACCTACGAGTCGCTCGCGCCTTCCGCCGCCTTCTTCAAAGACCGCTTGAACAAGTAGGCCCATTGGTGGGAAATTTGCATTGTTGATTGCATGAGGGGCCACCCATGAACCGCATATCCTTCAAGTCACGCCTGAACCTGATCACCGCGATCGCCGCGTTGATGGTGGTTTTTGTGCTGCATTCACAGGTTTTGCTGGCTCAGGGAGGCGCCTCCAACCCGGCAAAGCCGCGTTCGGGAGCAGCCGCCGGCAAGCCCGCTGCCGCAAAACCCACCCCCGCCAAACGTAAAACCTCGGCTGAGCGCCGGGCGGAACGGGACGCGGAGCGCAAGAAGCGGAGCGAGGCGCAGTCAACTTCGCCCAAGGATGCCCGCAAGGCTGAGCGCGAGAAGAAAGACCAGGCCGCTGCGAAGCCCGCAGCTCCTGCGGGAGCAGCCGCGAAACCCGCTGCCAAGCCTTCCTCCGTCGGGACGGGAGCGATCAAGGCACCGGTGATTCCGCTGGGAGATTTCAGTGCGCTCATCAGCCAGGACTCTCGCCTTCTGCGAATTCGCCCAAAGGATGCCCCGGATCGTCAGGATATCAATGTCATCGTGGGGAAGGAATTCAGCACGGAGGTCAGCCTCGACAACAAATCCATGGCAGCCTTCGACACGATCCGTGTGATCCTGTCCTATGATCCGGAGGTTTTGGAACCACTCGCGATCAATGATTCAAGCATCGCGTCTCTCATTGAAGGGAAGC
>JADZDZ010000060.1 GCA_020850785.1 Candidatus Sumerlaeota bacterium
CAATCACGTGCGACGCCAAATCGACAGTGACGCCAAAATGATCCTGAAGAATCTCCACGATGGGGACATCGCGCCATTCCTCGAAGCGTGGAAAGCGCAGCGATACACCGCGCTGCTCATCCACGAGGCCGCTCACCACAATGCCGATGCGCGCAAGGTCCAGCCCTTCATCCTCCTTGAGGAACTGACGCTGATCCTCAATCGCCTCAATGATGGATTCGATGGCCGTGTCCTTCCCCAGCGATGTGCTGAAGGGGCGGATGACGTGGTTGTGAAGGCGGCCCTTCATGTCTGCGGAGGCGGAAAGAATTCCCCGCGACGAAAATTCCAGCGCCGCGATTCCACCCTTCTTCGGATTCACATCGAGCAGTTGCGCCTTCCGCCCGCCGGTGGACGTCGCAAAGCCTTCCTCAATCAGATCGCCCGCCTTGATCAGGTCCTGCACCACGGCGGAAACCGTTGGCAGGTTCAATCCCATGCGGTCCGCAAGTGTACCGCGCGAAATGGGGCCTTCCTTCCAGAGCTCATACAAGATCGCCGCGGGGCGAGACTCCGTTGTACGACGCAGCAACCCGTTGCGGCGTGGTACAATCTGTTCTTCGTTCGCTGACGCTTGAGACACTGAAGTGAAACTCCTTGGGATGGCTTCGCGACTATTTCGTTTAGTCGCGCCAGAGGTTCGAAGGATTTGGCGGGGAAGTCAAGACAATGATAAAAAAAATACAAAAGATAGGGAAAACTCAAGATTTCCTCAATCAAGCGCCTTCTTCCCTAGCGCTCCAATTGGCCCGCCAGAAGCGGGTGCTCGCCTTGACAGTGGGCGTTTTTAGGCATTCCATTTCGCCCCTTCGCAGGGATTTTCGAGCCTGACAACCGGCCCCACGCAATTCGCCGATCCTCCGCTCCGCAAGTCCCCGACATTCAAGAAGCCAGAGGTCTTTCCGTGGCCAACAAACCTGTAGAATACAACGCCACCGTTACACATATCCAGAAGATCACGCCGACTCTGGCAATCTTCCGCGTGCAGGGCGACACGGCGGCCCCCACCTTCATCCCCGGCCAGTATGCAATCCTTGGTCTCAATCACCCGGAGCGCGGCGGCGTCATGCGCGCCTACTCCATTGCCTCGGCCCCCTATCGCCACGCCGAGTACCTTGAATTCTACATCCGCTACGTTCAGGACCCCACCTCCGACAATCCGCTGACGCATCTTCTTTTTGAAGCCAAGGAAGGCGACCGCATCCTGATGCGCCCGAAAATTCAGGGGCACTTCACGGAGGAAAAGACCATGGGGACTGCCGACAAGCGCCTGAAGATTCTCGTGGCTTCCGGCACGGGCCTCGCCCCGTTCACGTCGATGGTCTTCGAAAAATTCCATCAGACGGGAAACACCGACGGCTATGCCATCATTCACGGCGCCAGCTACGATTACGATCTTGGTTATCGCGAACGCCTTGACGACATCATGAATCGCGGCACGGCAAAGCGTTACATCGGCACCGTGTCGCGTCCGAAGCACCTTGATTGGCACGGTTACGTTGGCCGCGTTGAAAGCCACTTCGAACCGGGCAAGATCGAAAAGTTGGAGGAGGACCTTGGCCTCGGCAAAGGCGGCTTCAATCCCAACAATTGCACCATCATGATCTGCGGCCTGCAGGGAACCATCCAGAACACGATCACCAATCTGCTGCATCGCGGCTTCGTCCCTGGCGACCGCAAGTTGCACCGCATGTTCGGGATTCCGGAGGACGTGAAGCCCTCGATCTATTACGAGCAGTATGACACGACACCGATCATCGATCCCAAGAACGAGCAGTTGATCGACGAGTGCATCGAGCGTCTTCGCAAGAACGGCATCCCTGCGCAGAAGCCGGCACCCGAAGTCGCCGCCACGGGAGCCTGACGCTGCCCCTTCCCATTCCACAAAACCCCGATCCGTTTCGGCGGCTTGTGGAGATCATGGATTGCCTGCTGGCTCCCGAAGGCTGCCCCTGGGATCGCAAGCAATCGCACGAGACGTTGAAGCCCTACGTCGTGGAGGAGGCATATGAGGTTTGCGAGGCAATCGACGATGGAGACCCTGCGGAACTCCGCGCGGAACTCGGCGACCTTGGCCTGCAGATCATCTTTCACGCCGCCCTCGCGCGGCGCGCGGGGAACTTCAACGTTGATGATGTCTATACAGCCATCTGCGAAAAGCTGATCCGTCGCCATCCGCATGTGTTCGGCGATGTGAACGCGGAAACCGCAGACGTCGTTCTCAAGAACTGGGAGGCGATCAAGCGCGAGGAGCGTGCGGCGAAGAACGCGCCCGAAAACCCGCCGAGTGCGCTCGATGGCGTGCCCAAGGCCCTTCCCGCATTGCAGCGCGCGCAGCGGCTGCAGGGGAAGGCCGCCCGCGTGGGATTCGACTGGAAGGAAATCGGCCCTGTCTTCGCCAAGGTGCGCGAGGAAGTCGGCGAACTTGAAATTGAGGTGAACGCCGGCAGCAAGTCACAGGAAAAAATAGCAGGGGAGTTTGGCGACCTGCTCTTCGCCCTCGTGAACCTTGCGCGGTTTCTGAACGTCGATCCCGAACAGGCCCTTCACAGGACAAACCGCAAGTTCATCGACCGCTTCCAGTACGTCGAAAAACGACTGGCGGAAAAGGGAACCACTTCCGAGGCCTCAACGCTGGAGGAGATGGACGCCCTCTGGGATGAGGCAAAGCGGAACGGAATCTAGCGCCGCCCGCGCGCCCCTCAATCGCCGC
>JADZDZ010000061.1 GCA_020850785.1 Candidatus Sumerlaeota bacterium
CCATTGATGACTTCGTAAGCCTTCAGCTTAATGTCCCGGCCGTCGTACAAGGCGCGGCTGGTAAGCACGTGAACATCGTGGCCAAGCTGTGCCAGACTCTCGCACAGGTCGGACAACTGCTGGGCCGTGGCGGCGTAATCGGGGGAATAGTATTGGTTGATGAAAAGAAAACGCATCGGGAGGGGCGGGTCTTAGCTTCAGTTATTGTTGCGCGATGCCCTGCGCGGTCGCACGCAAACTATTCCGCTGTCGCCACAATCGGAAGGCTTGTCATGCTGGAGACTCAATATCAGGAAAAAGCCTGACAGGGTCAACCGCTAAGCACCCCCACCATCACCCTTAATCTTCATAAACACTTTATTTGCAGGGGCTGATCAAAAAAAATCCCGGACGCTTTCGCGTCCGGGATTTGAGTGCCTTAATTCTGGCGAATCAGCGGCTGGATTCGGGCTCAGTGGGAGCCTCGTGGTGGGTCACCGGGTGGTGAGACACACCATGGTGCGGGGCAGCGTGATGCGGAGGATGATGCACCGGCACATGGTGAATTGGCAGGTGGTGGCCGTGAGGAATGTGATGGCCCGGCGGAAGGTGCGGAATAATCGGGCTGGATTCGCCGCGGCTTCCTTCATCATCGTCGTTGTTATCATCGTCATTGTCGCCGCCGTTGTCGCGCGATGAACCGTTGTCATCATCGTCGTCATCGTCGTCGTCCCTGTTGTTGTCATAAATCTTGTAACCGGCGTAGCCGAGTCCGCCTGCCACTGCCGCGCCACCGACGCCGAGAAGAATCAGCGGAACCGCACGACGACGCTTCGTTTCCGACGGAGAATCGTTGTCGGTTCCCCTGTCGGCGCTGCTGTCGCTTGAATCGTTTGACTGCGCGCTCACGATGGTGTCCGTGCCACCTTCAGACTTCTTGGTTCCGAAGGGAAGCACATTCCAGCCCTTCTGGGTTTTGAT
This sequence comes from Candidatus Sumerlaeota bacterium, assembly GCA_020850785.1. Taxonomy (GTDB): domain Bacteria; phylum Sumerlaeota; class Sumerlaeia; order SLMS01; family SLMS01; genus JADZDZ01. The sequence goes on from JADZDZ010000061.1 coordinate 961, forward strand.
GAAGCGCATGGAGTCGCCAGGGCCAACCATGGCGATCTGGTCACCGGTGACTTCGTCCTTCACTGCGAAGGGACGACGGTCGGCGCCAATGATGATTTCGTCATCGCTGACCTTGCGCATGGCAACGAGGCCTGCGTTGTCAGCGGTGGCTTCCGCCGTGGCGCCTTCCTGCTCAATAGCGAACACGGAAAGACCGGCGGAGGACAGGGAGGCTTCCTTCTCGGTCACGGGGACGGTCATGACGATGACACCGCGATGAAGCTGCGCGGCATTGTCGCTGAGGATCGTGGCGTCGGACTGCTCGCCGACCATCAGCATGTTCCCGGAGGTTGTTTCAACCTTCACAGGTGCATTCGTGGAGCGAACGCGATCGCCACTCTCAACCGTCGCCATGGAAGCCGGGGCGGTCGGAATGTCGATGCTGTTGCGGGTGATCGAATAGCGGTCCTGCGAGTCAGCAAGGCCCAGCGAATCAGCCTGGGCGAAGCTGCTGATGAGGAGTGAGAAAGCGAGTGTCGTAAGAATCTTTTTCATGGGGTCTTCGGGGATCCTAAAAATGGAGGGTCCTGAACTGACTTTGCTTGTGCTAGAACATTGCCTCAGAGTGAAAGCGTCAAGCAGGATTTTCCTGAAATACGCTCCGATTTTCCCCACGAGCCAGATTTGTGGAAACTGGGCAGGCCCAATGATGCGCGGGCAGGCTCGAAAAGGGCTTTTCCTTCGGTGGTGGCAGTTGCCCGGCCCGCCACTATGGGGGGGGACCGGGTTGCCTGTGAAAAAAACCTGTTTTTTCTTCGATTTTTACGCCAAGGCGGTAAGGCCGGAAAGGTCTTCCGCTTTCCCTTCGGCTGCCTCTTCCGTCTCGATCTGGGCCAGTTGGAGGCCGCCGGAGTCGTCGATATTGACGGCATGCCAGCGGGTGTAGGCGTCGATCACCCACACGCCACTTTCACGGGTTCCATTGCCAGACCAGCCGGTTCCGCCGAAGGGGAGGTGGGCTTCCGCGCCCGTGGTGGAGTTGTTGATTGAGCTCATGCCGGCAGAGATTTCGTTCTTAAAGCGAAGCCGAATGGCCGGGTTGTTCGTATAGATTGCCGAGGAAAGGCCGTATTTTGTGCCGTTTGCCGCCGCAATCGCCTCGTCGAAATCGCTGATGCGGATGACGTTTACGGTGGGACCAAAGACCTCCGTCTGCGCCAAGGCGTCGCCGATGGAGACACCGTCATAGATGGTGGGGCTGACGAACAGGCCGTTCTTCGCGTCGCCGGCGAAGCCCTGCGGTGCGTTCTTGTCGGTGATGCGCTGGCCTTCAAGCAGGCACTTGATTCCCTTCACTTTTTTGGCGAGCTTGTGATGTTCCAGATAACGCTTCATGAAGCGTTCTGAAATCATGGGACCGAAAGAAATATCCTCGCGCAGGTTCGGATCACCAATGACCAAGGCCTGCGCCTTCTTCACGAACTTGCTGACGAACTTGTCGGCGATCTTCTTGTGCAGGATCAGGTTTCCAAGCGACGTGCAGCGCTGCCCCGCCGTTCCGTAGGCGGCCCAGACCGCGCCGGTGACGGCGGCGTCAACATCCGCATCATCCATCACGATCATCGGATTCTTTCCGCCGAGTTCGAGACTGGGGATCTGCAAATTGCGTCCCGCGACTTCGCCAATCTTCATGCCGACCTGGCTGCTGCCGGTGAAGCTGATCTTCTGGATCAGTCCCTTGTCGATGGCGGCAACAACTGCCGCACCCGTCACGGGGCCGGTCCCCTGCACCATGTTCACGACGCCATCAGGAAGCCCCGCGGCGCGCAGCACGTTGATAAAGGAATGGGCAACGGCGGGAGCATCCTCGCTCGGCTTCCACACGACGGTGTTGCCGCACAGAATCGCGGGGATGATTTTCCACGACGGCACGGCGAAGGGGAAGTTGCCAGCGGTGATGAAACCACACACGCCAAGGGGACGGCGATAGGTTTCGAGTTCCTTGTTGCGCAATTCGCTGGGAACGGTCTGGCCGTAGAGGCGACGCCCTTCGCTTTGGAAGAATGCGCAGGTGTCGATCGCCTCCTGCACTTCACCGCGTGATTCGCGAAGCGGCTTGCCGATCTCGCGCGTGATGAGGCGGCTAAGCATTTCCTTCTGTTCGCGAAGGAGGTGTCCGATCTTCCCGACAATTTCACCGCGAAGCGGCGCCGGCGTGGCGCGCCATTTCTTGAAGGCTTCGCGCGCCACCAAGCAGGCTTCCTCAACATCCTTTTCCGTGCCGACAGGGAATTCGCCGACCACGTCCTTCAGGTAGGAGGGATTCAGCGACAGGAATTTATCCCTGGCGTTTTCGCCCTTGAATTTTCCACCGATGAAGTGTGCACCGGTCAACGTCTTGCCGTAGCGGCTTCCATGCGGATTTTCGCGCAATCTCATGCGTGTATTTGTTCCTTGGGGCTTTGGTTTTTCAGTCGATTTTACAACTGCGCGGGCTGCGCCGGCACGTTGAGTTGCTGCAACGTTTTCTCCACAATCGCGAGCGCTTCCTCGGCGACGGCGGCGGTGACGTTCAGGTGCGGGCGGAAGCGGATGCTGCGGTCGCCGCACACAAGCACGAACAGGCCGTTGTCGTAGAGCGCATCGACCACCTGCTGGCGGGTGTCGGGGCGCACGAGGTCGAACGCGATCATCAGGCCGCGGCCGCGCACGTTGGTGATCAACTCCGTGCGCTTCTCGATCTGGCGAAGCAGTTCCATGATCTGCGCGCCGCGAGCGCACACGTTCTCCAGAATGTTTTCGCGCTCCATGATTTCCAGATACTTCGTGGACCGCACCATGTCCGTCAGCGATGCGCCCCAGGTGGAGCTGATGCGCGAGGGAACGTTGAAGACGTTCTTTGGTTCTTCGAGGATGCGGGCATTGCTGAAGAAGCCGCCCATCTGCGCCTTCTTGGCAAAAGCCACAAGGTCCGGTTCCGCGCCGATGGACTGATATGCCCATGGCTTGCCTGTGATGCCCATGCCGGTTTGCACTTCGTCAAAGACAAGCATCGCGTCGTGCTCGTTCGCCATGTCGCGCAGGAACTTGAGGAACTCGGGACGGAAGTGATTGTCGCCGCCTTCGGCCTGAATGGGTTCAATAATGATGGCGGCAATGTCATCGGGCTTCGCGGCGAAGACTGCCTTGATTTCCTTCATCGCGGCTTGTTCGGCCTTCAGCGTCTGCTCCTGATTGTTGCCAACCATCGGGAAGTGCATTTTTGGCGTGGTGATGCGCGGCCAATCGAACTTCGGGAAATACTGAATCTTGTTCGGATCCGTTGTGTTCGTGAGCGAAAGCGTATAGCCGCTGCGGCCATGGAAGGCTTCCTTGAAGTGAATCACTTCGTAGCCGCGCTCCCCTTTTCCTTTGCGGATATTGCGGCGAACCTTCCAGTCGAAGGCAGCCTTCAGGGCGTTCTCAACGGCCAGAGCGCCGCCTTCCACGAAGAAGTATTTCCGGGCCTCGGCGGGACCGACCACGCGCATGAAGGTGGCCAGGAACTTCGCGTAGGATTCGCTGAGCACGTCAAGATTTGCAATTTTGATTTTGGAGACTTTAAGCAGCTCCGCCTCATATGCCTTGTCGGAGAATTCCGGGTGGTTGTAGCCCAGCGGCAGCGAGGCATAGTGCGAGGCAAAATCAATCACGTCATGGCCAGCGTTCGAGTCGTAAAAACGAGCGCCTTGAGAGCGTTCCCAGTCGATGACGGGTGTATTGGCGTCGATTGGCACCACGTAGGGCCGCACGGCAGCGAGGATGGGATTTTTATCGACAGTCACGAGTCCACTATTCCTTGGTAATTTTTGGGGTGAGGGGTAAGCGTCCCCGATGGGGGGTTCGGTTGTCAAGCCATCGCGGTCCAAAAAACTGGAACCGCACGTTCACTTACGCACTCAAATAATTGCAGACTCACGACTTGCGGTCAAAAGTTTGGAACAATCATTGCAGTGCTTGGAAGGCGATGTCCCATTTTGCTGGCCTGAGTACCCGCCAACC
>JADZDZ010000062.1 GCA_020850785.1 Candidatus Sumerlaeota bacterium
AGTACGGCCGCATCCGTCGTGCGGAGGTGAATCCCACCGCCGAAGAATTGAAGGAGTTCATCGACAGCAAGCCCGCGGAGCTTGATCCGGGAAACATGAAGACCGTGTGGGCGCTGCGCATCAGCCCGCGCCAGAGCGGAAACTACACGCAGCAGCAACTCGACACGATGCAGATTCTCATGCAGAACTACATGACAATCGCCATGCGTGAAGCAGGCGCGAAGATTTCCGCCGCGCGTGCGGAGATGGACGCGGATGCGGTGCTCGATCCCGAAGTCGTCCTCCGCAGCATGACGCAGCCCACCGATCCCCGCGTTCGCCTTCGCACGGAATCCATGGGGGAATTTTCCAAGTTCAACTCGCAGATGGTGCTCGGCGTGCGCTACGACGCGCTGCTGATGGATGAATTCACGCAGCCGATTCCCCTGCGCGATGGCAGCGTCGTCAGCTACTTCGTCACCGAGGAAAAGCCCGCGTCGAAACTGCCACGCGCACAAGTCGAAGCCGCCGCGCGACAACTCTACATCAACCAGAAGGCCTTTGAGGATGTCTTCGCCACCGTGAAGCAGTGGAAGAAGGACAACCAGATCGTCTATGCGGAACCGCTGCGCGCGGGAGCAGCTTTTGGGAAGCCCGCCGCTGCCGGCACCGAAACCACGGACACCCTGAAGGCGGAACGCCCCGCCCCCGCGATCGTTCCCTGAAGAATCCCGAAAACGCCCTATTCCTCGCGAATGCCGCAGAACACCTCGTTCTCCCACTTGTAGTTCAGGTGTTCCACCTCGTAGCTCCAAATATGCCCCGTGGCGGTGGAGAGGAATTCATCCTTCCGCTCGAATTCGCTGCGCAGCCCAAGGTCGCGCAGGTACTTCGCGCCCAGCCGTCGCGCGGCGCGCGTGACCACGTTCAGCGGTGAGTCTTCCGGCACTTCGCTCGCGATGGCATCCTTCCAGCTCTTTTCATCCACGCCGTAGGAGGCCTGAACCTTGTGGCGGATGTGCGCGTTGTCGAAGTCGAGCAACTCCTCCTTGAACGCCGCATACAACTCCGCCGCCTTTTCCTTTTCGCCGCGCCACGTATAGACGTGCATGGCATGCACGACGGCCAGCGTCATCATCGCAACGTTTTCGTAGGTCGCCCGCGTGTCGATGTTGCTGAAGGCGAACCCCGTCGAATTCAATCCCATGTTCGCCAGATAGATTGCATGCGCGGCGGCGCCGATCTGCACGCAATCATCATCGGTGAGGTCCGGCTCCTCCTCGTCCTCCGGCGCGTCCTTCAGCAGGCAGGAAAAACAATACTCGCGAAGCTGGATGTCCGCCTCGCTGCAAACGTGATGGATGAAATGTTCCTTCCATGCGATGCGCGCCATGAACACCAAAAAGTCCTCAATGTTGCGCATGACCACCGGCACGCGGCGGATCGGAACGATGTCGCGAATCGTTCCCAGCATCCCCCCCATGAAGGTCTTCGGTTCGCCGACCACCAATCGATACAGGCGCATCAGTGCCGCGTTGAGCACCGGCTTCCAAATTGGGTTTCCTTTCCGCATCTTCTTCGTGCCGTCGGGAAGGCGCTGCGGATAGTTGCGCTCCTCTCCAAGAGTGCGTTTCGGCGTGAAGCCGCCCGATTCCTCGTAGCCCGTGAAGCGCACCAGCGATCCCGGCGTGTCCGCGAACGCCGACCAGCAGGTCGCGTCCTTCAGCGTCGTGCGGCGCGGCTCGCTCTCCTCCATGCCGTAAATCTTCAGCAACTTGCGGCGGACGAACACATCGGGCCCGCATGGCTGGTACTTCAGTTCCGTCAGCTTCACGATCTTTTGTTCAAAATTGTGGCAGGTCTTGAATGTTGAAAGCAGCGTGTCCAGCGGCTCGAAGTGCGCCCACAGGTGATCGATCTGCTGGTCACGCAGCACCGCGTCCACCTTCGCGATCGTGCGATCAAGCTGCTTCTTCGTCGATGGGTGCCCCTCGATCACCCAGTCCGTGAAGTTGCGCTCCTTGAACATGATTGTCACGATGTCGCGCGTGGTTGGCGACGGACGCAGCGTGTTCCAGCGCTTCATCAGCACGTCCTGCTCGCGCTCCTTGCTCTGTTCCGAATCAAGCAGCAGGATCAGGTGGCACGGCGTGATTTCCTCCGCCTCGCAGCGCTTCGTGAACTCCTGGTGCAGAATCTGGAGCACCTTCGCGTTGTATGCCCCCTCCGGAAGCCAGAACGGCATCATGAAGTAGCGTTCGCCGTGGCTCTTCGCCACGCTGCGGTTGTACTTTCGCAGCAGCGGCCAGTAAATTTCCATCCCGATGCGCACCAGCAGCCGAATTTCAAAATCGTGCTGGAAGTTCGTCAGCAGCGAATGGAATGGCGTCGTGGCAACGGGCGTGATGAAGCCCCTTTCCACCAGTTCCATCAACCGCGTATAGACATTGTCCGCCGTGTCGTAGTCCGCCTCGATGATGCGCGCGATAGTGTCCGGGTAGAGCCCCAGGCCCATGAACGAAATCGGCCCCTTTTCCCCAAAGGTCGCCTTGCTGGCCAGCTCGATGTCCGTGGCAATCTTCCCAAGGTTGATCGTCAGCTTGCGCAGGAACTTGATCTGTAAATCCGCAGGATTGATGCCCGTCAGTGTTTCACCGTTCAGCTGGCAGGACAGCGGGGAGATGCGGTCCTCGAACTCCGGCGGCGAGGAAAACATGTCCAGCAACTCATCGGGGTCCGATTCCTCCAAGTCCAACGGCAGGTCGCGATCCATGTCCACCTTCACGCCGATGGGATAGCTGTACTCCACCTGCACGGGGTGCAGCCGATTCGTGACGAACTCCTCGACGATCTTCTTC
>JADZDZ010000063.1 GCA_020850785.1 Candidatus Sumerlaeota bacterium
CCGAGGATGGATTGAAGCGCGTTACGCCTTGCCCGTGGTGCGCGACGCGGGTGTCCTGACGTCACAATGATTGGTTTCCTTCGCAAAATGTTCCTGCGGCAGCGCGTTGAAAAGCTGCTGAAGGATGGTTCACCACGGCGAATCCGCATTCATTCCGTCCGCTTTCCGGAAGCGGGGAGCAGGGAACCGGCGCGCGTGGCGTTTGAGTTCCTTGATCCGCCGGGACCGTGGTCCATGCAGTTTTATGAGGTGCGTGGCGGGCAGGAGGACCTGCTGAAGGCGTTGCAGCCGGGAACGAACGCGCAGTTCTTCGAGAGCGAGGACGAGGCGCGCACGCGGGTGCTGCGCACGACGGAGAACACGATTCTTTGGCCCCGGTGAGGAATGGGGAATAGGGAATGGAGAATGGGAGCCGCGGATTGATGCGGAGGAACAGGGATTGGGAATGTCTATACAGAGAGGGGCGCTATGACTTCGATTTGTTGAAGGGTTCGTCGTCCTCTGCGACGAAGCGATGTTCGTCGTGTTCGGGGATGCGATCGTAGCGGGCGCCTTCGCGCGGCGAGGCGGGGTCGATGGTGTCGTCGGCGGGAAGGTGTTGCTGTGTGCGCGGTGCGTGGGAGGGCTGGTTGGAGGCTCCTTCGCGGCGCCACAGGTAGATGTAGCCGCGAATGCGGAAGCCTTTCGCGTCGGAAATGGCGGACTGATAGGTGAGCGGTTTGACGAAGCCCTGATAGTGGTTGTTGATGACCGCGTCGTAGCCCACCAGCGTGTCCTTGCGGAATAGTTTGGGGTAGGCGTATTCCTGATAGCGGCGTGTGATGGTGGCGGCGAAATCGGCCACCTGAAGGCCCGTGGAGCCGCCTTCGCTTTGCACGAGCGGGGAACCGACGATGGGCATCCCCTTGCCGGCGGGGCTGAAGACGTTGGAAAACTGGATTTCAGAGATGGTCTGGCGTTCCTCGTCGCGGCCGGGGGGAATGACGAGCGTGCCGACGCTGTTGTTTTCCTTCAGGAACTGGCTGATGGGCTTGAGGAGGTAGTGGTAGCTGAGGGGAAGGAGCCACTTGGGGTGCGGTGGTTTGTCGGTGGTGCGCTTGTCCACGACCACGAGGAAAAATTTGAGGTCAAGCGTGGCGCAAATTTTCTGGAGTCCCTTGCAGTAGGCGATAGTCCAGTCGCGCTCCGCATTGCGCGGGTGCAGGAGGTCGTTCGCGTTGATGCGCGTGACGCCGGGGCGGTAGTTGTCCTTCTGGAAGGATTTTTGAAGTCCGTTGACGCGAAGCTGAAGCGTCCGCCAACGTTCCGCATCGACCGCCACGGCAGCGAGAGTCCAAAAATTTCCCGCGCTGTTCTCAACGGGCTTTCCCGATTGCTGTAGGTAGATGAAATGCATGGGGTCCTGAATCTTCTTACAAAATTCCAGTCCGATGGCCATCGGTGCTACTGCAAGGACCGCAAATATTCAACGATGTTTTTTCAATTGCCGGTGTGCGGTGGAGCTTTTGAGATTTGCGCAGTCCCTTAGCAGCCTGAACGGTAGGAATCGGTGAAGATGTGGTGCAAGGCAATAGGGGGTGGGGCCGCTGCCATGCGTTCCACGCCGTTGGGTGGATTCGCAGGAGCCGGAAAGAAGAGTAGTAGCAGGGTGGTTTAGACGGTCCAATTCGTGAAGAGTTCCTGATGCAGTATCGCTCCCGCCCACTTCGCGACTTTGAACATTTTTCGCGCGCAAAATTATTGGCGTGGGCCGTTGTTGTTGTTTGTTTTTCCCTGCTCGTTGCGCAGCTTTTGCGCCTGACGGTTTTTCAACACGAGAAGTACCTTTCCCAGGCACGGGAAAACCTCTACATCACGAAGCGTTTGTCCTATCCGCGCGGCAATATTCTGGATCGCGACGGGGTGGTTCTGGCGACCAACCAGAAGACGTACGCGCTGACCTTCAATCCCTACGGGATGAAGGATGCGGCGGCGCGCGAGGCGTTGGGGAAGCTGGGGCTGGATGAGACGGAGCTTCCCGAATCGCGCGTGGATGAGATTCTGGCGACGCGCCCGCGTTGGACGCGGCACACTTTGGTGAGCGGTGTTGCGCTGGAGCGGGTGCTGCCGATGCTGGAGCGGCCGAACGATTTTCCCGGCGTGCGCGTGGAAACCGGTTTCACACGGGAGTACGCGATGCCGGAGGAATTCGCGCACGTGATCGGCTACACGAGCGCGATCCAGCCGAATGAGACGAAGGCGTATCCGCGGCCCCGCTACCTGCCGGATGATCGCGTGGGGCGGACGGGGCTGGAGCAACGCTATCAGGATGAGCTTGCGGGAAATCCGGGGCGCGAGCGGCTGAAGCGCGATGCGCGCGGTGCGCGGCTGGATGATCCGGAACTACTGGCATCATCGGAGCCGGGAAAGAACCTCTACCTGACGCTTGATTCGCGTTTGCAGAAGAAGGCGATGGAATTGCTGCGCGGTGAGAAGGGAACGATCATCCTGATGGAGGCGCAGAGCGGGGCGGTGCTGGCGATGGCGTCTTCGCCAACGTATGATCCGCGCAATCCCGCAGGGGAGCAGACGCTTGGGATGCCGTCGGGGTACATGAACCTTGCGACGCGCGGGGGGTACGCGCCGGGTTCGACGATGAAGATTGTCGGGGCGGCGACGATGCTGCGGGCGGGGGCCGATCCGTTGCGGAAGATTATTTGCGACGGCGATTTTCACCTGCCGGGATGGGGGCGCGCGTTTCACTGCGCCGTGCGATCCGGCCACGGATCCGTGACGCTGGCGGATGCGATCAAGGAAAGCTGCAACGTCTACTTCTACGAGGCGGGGAGCGAGCTGGGTGCGGAGCCGCTGTTCGCGATGGCGCGGGAGTTTGGCTTTGAGGAGAAGACGGGGATCGACCTTCCCGGCGAGCGCGCGCCGAAGCTGTGCGCGGTGGAGAATCCGGGGCCGGGCGAGACGACGAACCTTTGGATCGGGCAGGGCTCGATGCTGGCGACGCCGATTCAGGTGGCGCGGGCCTACGCGGGGATTGCGACGGGTTCACTGCCGACGCCCCACGTGGTTGCTGCGATCGGGTTGTCCGACGATGACAGGAAGGAGATCGTCACGCCGCACAGGGCGTTGAATGTGTCGGCGGTGGATCGCGCGGTGATCGTCGATGGACTGTGGCGGGTGGTGAATGAACGGGGGGGCACCGCCTTCAAGGCGGAAATTCCCCGCGCGTGGGACGTGGCAGGAAAGACGGGGACGGCGGAAAATCCGCAGGGGAGCAATGATGCGTGGTTTGCGGGGTTCTTTCCGCGCGCGAATCCCACGCACGTTTTCGTGGTTCACATTGAAAGCACGGACAAGCACGGCGGCGAGGTTGCGGGGCCGATTGCAAAGCAAATGATCGACGCGTTCCTGCATCCGGTGTCTGATGCGCAGGTGGCGGGGGCGCCAATGGCGGTTGCGGCGCTGCCGGCAAATCCCTGATTGCGGAAAAGCCGCCGGGCGGGATTTTTGCTGAACATTTCGCGGAGGATTCGCACCATGCGCTTCGCACGATTCATTCTTCCGATTCTTTTGTGTTTGGCCATGCAGGTTGCCTTCGCGGAGGAGGCGGTGATCGCCGTCAGGTCCGGGGCGGCGATGGATGAGATCGGGCAGTCGCTGCGGCGCGCGGTGAATGCCTACGAGGAAGCGCAGCAGAATCCCGTTCCGCAGACCTGGACGCGGCTGTCGCTGATGGAGGGGGAAAACAAGCGGCTGGGCGATGATTTGTTTGTGGCGTTGCTGCCGACGACGGCGGCGGGCGCGCGCGTGACGGTGGTGGATGCGGACGGCCCCCACGAGGGGACGTTCGCGGCGGGTCGGGAGCAGGTGCTGGGTCCGCTGCGGGTGCTGCTGATCGGGGCGTCGTCCAGCGGGCGATCGGCGGACATCATGATCCGCGCGGCGGAGGAGCCTGCGTTGCTGGGGGAGCCGGGGGCGGAAAAATCCACGACGAAAATTACGGGATTGCTGGAGGAGAAACGCTTCGTCGTTGAATCCCGCGATGCGGGGTTGTTGCGGTTCGCGCGGAAGTTCGTGGCGGCGATGGACGAGGGGAAATCGGCGGAGGAGGCGGCGCGCGCGGGCTGGGAGCAGGAGCCTCCGGCGAATCCGAATGCGCTGGCGTTGGACACGCCGCAGCCGCAGGAGGTCTACACCGATTCGAAGAACTACGCGTGGGGAAGCGAGGCGGACGTGTTCGCGGCGGGAGTCACGCTGCGGCTTCTGCGCGGCGATGACATCGCGATTCGCGAGTTGTCGAACTCATGGGCGTACAACAGCGCGGGAAACATGAACAGCAATCCCAACGTGCGGGTGAGGAGCGGGGATCGCGGCACCACTGTGGACGTTGGAAGCGGTGCGGATGCGCTGAAGTACCGGCTTCGTGCGCTGGAGAAGGACGGACGCGTGCGCGTGGAATCGGAAACCTACGTGTATGTGCCGATGGGTGGCCGGACGCGTTTTGAGCTTCAGGGGCCGGGGGGAATGGTGTACGCCTATCTTGCGGCGCGGCGCGCGGGGAAGGGGGCGCTGCTTTCCATCAGCAACACTTCCGGCGATTGGAGTTTCGTTGGCGGCTTGAGCACGACGGTACGCATGAACAATGGACAGACGGTGACGCTCGCGCGGAACACCTTCAGCCGAACGCAGACGCAGACGTCGTCGGTGCCGATCGTGAGCGGCGTGCCCTACGCGGGAGCGCTGTTTGGCAACGAGCGCACGGTGAGGGAAAATTCAAGCTACGCGTTGATCGCGACGATGGAGTTTCAGTGAGGAAGCGGAAGGCGCTCAGGTTTTCTTGAACGCGAGGATTTCCGCTGGGATTTCCACGCCGCGCAATTCCGCAAGACGCTCAATCACTTCGCCAATCGCCTTGTTGGGAGTGCTGGCGCCCGCCGTCAGCCCGATGCTGACCGCGCGCTTCGGCAGCCAGTCGGTGGCGGTGACACGCACCTTTTCGTGCGCGGGTTGATGGCGCAATTCCGTGGCTGACAGGATTTCGGCGGCGTCGCTGATGTGCCAGGCGGGAAGGGTGGCGGCGGCGATGTCCAGCAGGTGGCCCGTGTTCGATGAGTTGTATCCGCCGATCACCAGCATCATGTCGATGTGGCCGCTTTGCACAAGATCGACGATGGCGTCCTGGCGTTCCTGCGTGGCGGAACAAATGGTGTCGAAGCTGCGGAAGTGTGCGGGAAGGTTTTCCCTGCCGTGGCGTTTCTCCATCGCTGCGCCGATCATCGCGGCGATTTCCAGCGACTCGTTGGCAAGCATGGTGGTCTGGTTCGCGACGCCGATCTTGTCGAGGTGTTTGCGGGGATCGAATTCCCTGCTGAGCGACATGGGACCAAGCTGGGCGATGCTTTCGGGCGGTGCGTCGCCGGTGATGATGTCGCAGACAAGCTGCGCCTGATTTTTGTCGAGCACCACGATGGTGTGGCCGCCCATCTTCTGTGCCTGGCTTACGGTTGCCAGAGTTTCCGCGTGCAGCGCCTTGCCGTGCACGAGCGAAGTATATCCATCCTTCGCGTATTTTTCCACGCGCTTCCAAACATGCACGACGGAGCCGCATGTTGTGTCGACGAGGACGCTTCCCTTTGCGCGAAGCTGCTGCAGGTATTCCGCAGGCACGCCGAAGGCCGGCATGATCACCACGTCATCGGGGCCGATGTCATCGAAGGTCAGGTTTCCCTTCAGGGCACCGGACAGGAATTCAATGCCCATCTGCTTCAGGCGGTTGTTGACGCTGGGATTGTGGATGATTTCGTAGGTGAGAAAGATTCGGCGGTCGGGAAATTTCAGCCGCGTTTCGTAGGCCATGTCCACGGCCTTGTCCACGCCGTAGCAGAAGCCGAATTCCTTCGCGAGGCGGAACGTGATGCCATCGAGCGGGAGCACGTTTCCGTTGGCGCGCATCCAGTCCACGATGCCGCTGTGGTAGTCTGCGGCAATCGCCGGGGCGATTTCCTGTTTCATGCCAAGGCTGGCGCGGAAGTAGTTCGGTTCCGTTTTCATCGCGGTCATGGTGCGGTGGGGCGCCCCCTCCCCGCAAAGGGAAAAGTCGTCGGGGTCGGGACGCGCGGCTGCGTTGCGGTGAATTCCTCCCCGCTTTCTTCCACAGGTGATGTTGCCGTCGCATCAGCAGGGCGTGATAGAAACGCACCAATGACGTCATCCGCCGAAAGCGCCCCCGCGAAGGCCCCCGCAGTGATTGCGGGCGATGGAGCGTCGCGCCCTTGGTCGATCCGCATTGAGAACGTTTCGAAGAAATACCGGCTGGCGTCGTCGGGTCGGCGTGAACTGAATGAAAATTTCCGCGATGCGCTGTCGTCGGTTGCGAAGGGAATCTTCAGCCGCAGGTCGATTCCTGCGGATAGTCCTCTCAACAGCAGCACGGAATTTTGGGCGCTGCGTGAAATCAATCTGGAATTCGCGCAGGGGGAAACCGTTGGAATTATTGGGCGAAACGGCGCGGGGAAATCCACGCTGCTGAAAATCCTGAGCCGCATCACGGCGCCCACGCTGGGGGAGATTCGCTATCGCGGGCGCCTCACGAGCCTGCTGGAGGTGGGCACGGGTTTTCATCGCGAATTGACGGGCCGGGAGAATGTTTACCTGAACGGATCGATCCTCGGCATGACGCGCGCGGAAATCCGCCAGCAGTTCGATGCGATCGTGGAGTTCGCCGGCGTGGAGAAGTTCATCGACTCGCCCGTGAAGCATTATTCGAGCGGCATGTATGTGCGTCTTGCATTCGCCGTGGCGGCGCACCTTCGCACGGACATCCTCGTGGTTGATGAGGTGCTCGCGGTCGGGGACGCCGTCTTCCAGAAGAAGTGCCTTGGCAAGATGCAGGACGTCGCCAGCGACGGGCGCACTGTCCTGTTCGTGAGTCACAACATGGCGAGCATTCAGGGGCTTTGCAAATCCGCGGTCCTGTTGGCCCAGGGACGCGTGGCCCAGCTTGGCAGCGCGAGCGACGTGATCGAGGCCTACCTGAAACTTGCGGTGGACGATGGCAGGGCGGTCGCCGCCGGCGACTTTGACCTCACGAATCGGCGGAACAGTTACACGCCATCGGAAATTATCATTCGCCGCATGCGGCTGCGCGGTGGTGACGGCCGTGTTACCGATCATTTTCGGATGGGCGAGGATTTTTCCGTGGAGATTGAATGCACGGGCTTCAAGCGATTTCCCGATTCCGTGCTGGGCATCACCATCAAGTCCCGCGATGAAACATGGATTGGAAGCTTCAACACGGGAATGGCGGGCTTTTCCTTCGGGGCCGGCGCATCGGGGGACGAGGGCTGGTTGCGCTGTTCGCTGAAGGACGTGAACCTGAACGCGGGCACCTACAGCATCGCGCTGAGTATCCTGCGCGACCATCGCAACCGCGCCGACTATGTTGATCGCGCGGGTTCGTTTCATGTGGTTGAATCGGACGTCTACGGGACGGGGTATCCAATGCACACGAAATTCGGCATTGTTTATCTAAAAGGAAAATGGGAGTCCGTGGTTTCGGACTAATCGAATATGATC
>JADZDZ010000064.1 GCA_020850785.1 Candidatus Sumerlaeota bacterium
ACAGCATCGCCTCCATGTCCGTGAAGTTCAGGGTGTTGGGAATGCGCGACCACGATTCAAAGTGCAGGTTCGCCCGCACCTTGTCCGCATCGTAGTTCAGGAAATGCACCTTGTTCGCCTTCAGGTGTCCGTTGATGATCGCCATCTGGTAAGGCTCAGGGATCGACTTCCAACGCGGCTCGAAGGACGCCGTGTAGGCCGCCCACTCCCGCTCACCCCACCCGGTCATCCATTCATTCGCGTCCATCTCCCCGATGCTGGCGCTAAAATCAATCACCACGGGACGGCCCAGTTGAATCGTCCCGCTTGTCAGCACATCCTTCGCCGTTCCGAAATCCGCGCGCACCTCCCGCAGGATGATCCCCGCCGGCGTGAACCGCGCGCTCCCCCGAATGTTTGAAATCTTCAGCGGGAAATCGCGCGGGAAAATTTCCACCGGCTCCTCCTGCTTGTTCGCCAGCTCAAAATCCACCAGCAGGTCCGGCTCCCCCTTCACGTTCACCGACAATCCCGGCTTCCGCAGGAAATCGATCCACCCCTCCGCAACGCTCTTCTTCCCATCCAGCGGCACCTTCGGCGTGAAACGCGCCCACCCCGTCGCCGGCAGCGTCCCCTTCATGTACATGTCCTTCAAATCCCTGCGCAGCAGCGTCGGCAGCATTTCCAGCTTCGTCCGCAAATCCACATCCGCCCGAATCGCCGTGCGATCCGCCGACACCTTCAGCGCCAGCGTTGAATCCCCCGTCTCCTCGTCACTCACCCGAAGGTTCGCCCGCCGAACTTCCAGCACATCGCGATCACGGCTCATGTCCGTCGAAAAATCCGCGACCCGCACCGGCCGATCCGGCGTATCCACCGTCGCCGAAACCTTGTCCAGCAGCAGCCGCAGCTTGTACTGTGTGTCGGACAACGCCGCCGTGTCCGCATTTCCACTCAGCGTCAGTTGATACTGCCCCGAAAGATCGTGCGGCAATTCCGGCAGCGTCACGTGCCGCTTCAGGATCGCCACAAGGTCGGGAATCTCCCCCATCGCGGAAATGCTTCCATCAACCAGCGGCTTCGTCGTGGAAGGACGCGTCGGAATCGGCAGGTTCCTCACCTTCCCGTCCGCCTTCACACTGATGTTCCTCGTCGATGCTGAAAAGCGCTCCACCACAAGATCGCCATCCGTGAAGACAACACGCCCCGGATCCAAACTGATCGGATCCGTGAAATCGCGCAGGCCAACCTCCCCCAGCTTCCACGTCAACGAACCCTGCAGGCCATCCACCCGCGGCGTCATGACCTTCGGCATCACGGGATCATCGCAATCGATGCGCCCCTGCGCCTTCATATCCAGCGACACCGGAAGCCGCGCGTAGCTCATTTCCGGCGGCGTCATCCCCTTGCGATTCAGGAAATCAAACATGCTTTCCGTGTTCCCCTCCGCCGACAACCTGATCTCCCCGATCCGGTCGCTGTCGCTGCCGGAGCATACCGGCACCACGCCGCTCGTCCTGATGCGCATCCCGATGAAGTCCACCGTCACATCGCGCAATTCCACCTCATCGCGCGATGCCATCACGTCCAGCGTGCGCACCACCACCGGCCCCGGCAGCGCCGGCGCGCTCACGCTCCACCCCTCCGCATGAATCGCCGCGAAGGAATCCAACCGCTCCGGCACCGCAAAGTTCCCCCTCGCCGAACCCTCCAGCCGCAGCGTTGACGACGTGTCCAACGCATCGATGCGAACGTTCATCCGCTCCGTCAGTTCATTCTGCAGCAGCGCCAGCGCACCACGCGGCACGCGCTCAACCTGTATCCGCGCCTCCCCCGGAAGCTCCCCCTTCAGCGCCACCACACCGTTCAGTTCCGCCTTCGCATTCGCGCTCGTCAGCGCCAGTTGTGAAACCTTTAGCTGGTGCTCCTTGGGATCGAATTCCCCCCGCAGTCGCAACTCCACCGGCTCATCCTCCCAGCGTTCCCCCCCAAGCCGGTCCTGCGCGACCTCCATGAAACCCGCGTTCGCCGTCAGCCCCCCCTCGATCTTCCCGTCCTGCAGCAGCCGCGCGTTCATGTCCACCGTCAGGTCCTTCACCCGTCCCGTGAAATCCCCAAGGGGACGCACCTTGAACGGAATCCCGACCCCGGACAGTTTTCCCTTCAACCCCGCCCGCATCTCATTCGGCAGGTAGATCGCCTTCAGCGAAAAACTTTCCAGCGAATCCGCCAGTGCGATTCCATCGATCGACGCGCGAAACGGCGAGTTCGCCGCCGGCCGCTGTTCCAACTCCACCCGGTCCAGCGTCATCGACACCGCAGGCAGGTCCTTGCGAATCGGATCAATCGCCACCGGCAGGCTCCGCACCACAATGCGCGGCGTGTGCCCCACCGTCGGAATCCCATTCCCGCCATCTTCCGCGTCATCCTGCCCCGGCGCCTTTCCCCCCTTCTTCTTCATCGCCGCAAGTTCCTCAAGCAGCCCCTGAAACGCGCCCCGCAGCCGGTAAGTCCCGCTGCCGTCCTTCTCCAGCAGCACCGGCGGAAGGCCATCCACGATCACCTCGCTCGGCCACGATTCATTCCCCCCCAGCAGCGACGCGAAACTACCCCCCAGTTCCACCCGCTCCACCCGGAACGGGGGCGACTCCGGCCCCATTTCAATCGTCAGCCCCGCCTTCGACTTCCCCGCCTTCAGCGGCGAGCCGATCACCACCGTCCCCTCCGCCAGCGTCACCTCCAACCGCGCGATCTTCACCTTCAGACCCGTGCGATTCAGGATTTCCTGCTCCGCCCGCCGCGCCATCCACCCCGCCGACAGCGGCAGGAAAATCACCATCGTCGAAAACAGCAAAAAGATCAGCGGCAGGTAAACCCGCAGGCTCCGGAAGAACCGCCGATGAATCCGCCGAGTCTTTTTTTTCGCCATGCGCAGGCCGCAGCCAACCCTTCGATCCGCCGAAATGCGAACCGCCAACTCCTCATACTACCGGGAAACAGCGGCAATCATTTAATCGAAGCCACCCAAAAACTTGCACCGCACCCCCCACTCCCCCTCACCTATTCCCCATTCCCCATTCCCTTCTCACCCCTCACCCCTAACCCCTCACCCATCCCCCCCCTCCCCCCATGCCCCTCCTTCCTCCCCGCGTTCGCCTCATCAGCACCGGCTCTGAAATCACCCAGGGCATGTACGCCGACAGCAACGCGCAGCGCCTCTCCGTCACCCTCTTCGAACGCGGCTTCCGAGTCGTTGGCCACGCCGCCGCGCCCGACGATTTTGCCGCCATCCTCTCCGCCATACGCGACGCAGCGGCCCACAGCGACCTCATCATCATCACCGGCGGCCTTGGCCCCACCGAAGACGACCTCAACCGCGACGTCATCGCCCAGTGGAGCAACCAACCGCTGCACAAGGACGACCGCGCCGAGGAAATGATTCGCGAACGCTTCCGGCGCCGCGGCCGCGAAATGCCCCTCGACAACGTCCGTCAGGCCTTCATTCCCCGCCACGCCACGATCCTCCACAACCACTGGGGAACGGCCCCCGGCTTCCTGATTTCCGCCGACGAACAACGCCCCGCGCTCCTTGCGCTGCCGGGACCCCCCTCCGAATGGCAGCCAATGCTTGCCGCGGCGCTGGACGGCCCCCTTGGCCACGCCTTTCCAGACCGCCCAAGACGTTCCATCTACTCGCTCCACCTCGCCATGATCCCCGAATCCACCGTCAACGGTTGCATTCGCGACCTCTTCGCGGGCCAACCCGGTTGCGAACTCACCATCCTGGCATCCCGCGGCCACATCCGCCTCCGCATCGCCGCCACCAGCGCAACCGACGCGGAAAACGAGCAAAACACCCGACGCCTTCGCGACGCGATCGCCCAGCGCATCCCACCCGAATTCATCTTCGCCGAAGGCCCCGGCGACCAAACCCTTCCCGCCAGCCTCGTTGCGCTTTTTCGCCAGCAGCAAAAGACCATCGCCACTGCGGAATCCTGCACCGGCGGATGGATCGCCAAGGACCTCACCGACGTCCCCGGCTCCTCGCAGGTTTTCAAGGCTGGCTGGGTTACCTACTCAAACGACGCCAAGATTCGCGACTTGACAGTCCCCCCAACCATTCTCGACCGCCATGGCGCCGTCAGCGAACCCGTCGTCCGCGCCATGGCGGAGGGTGCCCGCGAAAAATCCGGCGCCGACTTCGCCCTCTCCGTTTCCGGCGTCGCCGGTCCCGATGGTGGCAGCGAGGAAAAACCCGTCGGCACCGTCTGGTTCGCCGTCGCCTCCCCGCAGGGCACCACCGCCATCAAATACCTCTTCAACGGCGACCGGGAAACCATCCGATCCTTCGCCACCATCCAAGCCTTGGAACTGCTCCGCCGCGCCCTGCTGAAAATCCCCCCGGAAAGCACCCTCCCCGACTAAGATGTATTGTCCCAGAGTGCGATGGTGTGGGAATTGATTCCGTCACCTTTCCATTGGAGGACCAACTATGGGACCATCCCACTTCCCGCGTCCGTTCATCGACGCATTGTTCCCTTTGGATTCGCACCGCAGACCATGCCACCATCATGGCGTGGTCAGGCGCAGGGTCTCCCAGTTCCTGAGCAAGGAGTCTCGGCACGTGCACGGGGTCTTCGACCGCGCGGAGCCGGATTGCCAGCGATACCGGCGCACCGAAAAAATGTTGGACAGTGCCACTCTTTCCGGTTGTATGCGCAAGTGATCTGGTCACTTTGACACCAAACTGGCTGACTGGGAACGAGGAGCTGGATTCAGCCGGAAGCAGCCCCGTTCAAAGGTCGCTGTCGTGATGCAGGGAAAGGAGCAAGATATGAGCATCAAGGTGCGCAGCAAGGTTGTCATTCTCGGGTTCTGTTGGCTTGTGGGCGCGGGCGTGCAGGCAAGAGCCGGTGTTAATCAGGACCTGTCGACGATGCTCAGGCCCGACACGGAAGGACTGAGCAAGACCGAGATGCAGGATGTGGCTTCGCGGTTGCGGCAGATGGCCAAGGATCCATCGGCCAATCCGCAATTGGCGGAGCAGGCAGTCTTCCGGGCGAGAATGCTCGAGATCCAGCTCGGTGCCGCCGGGGACAACCAGTATGTCGCGCTGTGGAACGAAGCGGGCACCTCCTCCCAGCGGGCGTTCCTCAGGGGAGAAATCGTCTTTTCTCTCGAGACGCAGTTGAGGCGCGGCGCGGGAACGCCTGAAGATGAATTGAAGGGAAAAGCCGCCCAGATGAGGACGATCCTGCTTTCCGTGATGGAAGGCGGCGAGTCGACCTCTGGACTTGATACATGGAGTCTGATCAGCCTGCTGTCGGACGTCGATCCCCGAGGCACGCTGGACCTGCTCGATCGTCTCGACGAAAAGAACATCCTCTGGAGACCGTCGAACCTTGCCATGGTGCACCGTTGGTTCTATCTGAAGCAGCGATTCGGCGAGGCCAAGTACGAGCATGTTGCAAAGGTCATGCGGACATTCCCGGTGCAGGCGCACCTCTTCGTCGGATTGTTCGATCTCGTGCTCATCTCGTCGAGGCCCACGAGCGCACAGCTCGAGGAATTGCTCGGG
>JADZDZ010000065.1 GCA_020850785.1 Candidatus Sumerlaeota bacterium
ACCCGCTCCCTTTTCCTTCTTGATGCGCGGCACGAGATTGTTCAGGTCAACGACCAGCCGACGATGCTTGTTCGCATTTTCCACGCGTGCGTGATACAGGCAGCCATCGCTGCTCATGCAAAGTTCACCCCGCTTGTTCCAGTTCACCCACTGGACGTTCTCGATCGCGGTGGTTTCCCTGCTTCCAACGGGGCGCAATGAATAGTGCAGGCCTTCCCCCTCGGCGCATTTTTCGTCAAAATCCTCCGCCTTCCCGGTGGTTTCAATTTCCAGCAGCAGTTCATAGTCCTTGTGGGGCGACTTTTTCACCCAGGGAATCAGCCTCGCTTCCGAATCCTTCTTGGAAGCGCCAATGCGCTTCCATCCATCGCGCTCCAGCCGTTCGACAAAGGTCCCATAGGGCGGCTGATTCTTTTCCTGATAGCCGATTTCAAAGCCGTGGCGGCTGAAATCCTGCTGCTCCGTGGTGGTTTCAAGGCGGTTCAACCACACAATCGGCTGGCGCGCGTCAAAGAATCCACCGCCGGTTTTTGCATTGGTCTGCGGGAAGAAGCAAACAGCCTTCACGTTCGGAGGATGGCAGATCGCCGTCCAGGCGCAGGGATCGTTCGTCGCGTTCAGCGCAAGGATCAGCATCCAGTCGCCACGCGGCGACAGGTCGCAGCGGTGGGGATACATCATCCCGTTGAACCATGATCCCGGCGTCACGATTCCCGTGTCACGATCCCACAGGAGGAAGTGCCACCACTTGGACGGGCCGCGACGAATCACCAACGCCAGCGGTGAATGGCTGGCGGGGTGTATATACAGCGTCGTCGCGGCGGAACGTGCCATGCGCGTGAATCAGACTCCCGCGAGGGCGAGGAAATTCTTCAGCAGGCTTTTTCCCTGCATCGTCAGGATCGACTCCGGGTGGAACTGGACGCCGTGCAGCGGATACTTCGTGTGCTGGAGGCCCATCACCAGCCCGTCCTCGCTGCGCGCCGTCACTTTCAGGTCTTTCGGGAGTGTCTTCTCGTCCACAATCAGCGAATGGTAGCGCGTTGCCGTGAAGGGACTGGGAAGGTCGCGAAAAACCCCTTCGTTCGTGTGCTGAATCTGCGACGTTTTTCCATGCATCAGGTGGGGGGCGCGAACCACTTCGCCGCCAAGCTCATGGCCGATGCACTGATGGCCGAGGCAGACGCCAAGGATTGGCACCTCCTTGTGCAATTCGCGAACCACATTGCAGGATTCCCCGGCTTCCTTCGGCGAACAGGGCCCCGGGCTGATGACGATCGCCTTCGGCGCAAGGGCGCGCACTTTTTCCGGCGTCGCCTCATCGTTGCGAAGCACGGTCACCTCCGCACCAAGCTCGCCCAGATACTGGACGAGGTTGTAGGTGAAGGAGTCGTAATTGTCGATCACGAGAACCATCTCATTCATTTCCTTCCATCAACTTCTTTCGCAGCTTCAGCCGCTGCACCAGCGTGTCCATCACGAAGTCCCGGCGGGGGAGCGTTGCCAACTCCGCGACCAGTTTCTCCGCCTGTGCGATTTCATCGCCCGACAGGTCGTCCAAAGACAACAGGGAATCCGCCGCAAAGTATCGTGCCTCTGTCTCGAAACCGCCAACTTCAAGTGCCCTCAGGAATGAATGTGCCGCCGCGCGGTGATCCCTGCGGGAGTCGTTTCGCTCCGCCAACTCGCGCAGCGCCAAGCCGCGAAAAAACCAATCGCCCGCCTCCAGCGCCTCCGGATCCGTGCGCGCGAACAATTCCGCCGCCAGCGCATAGTTGGCGTTCTCATTCGGCGAATTTCGCGCCGCGAGAAATGCCGACCGCGCCGCTTCCAGACGCCAGCGCGCAAGGCGGTCCGCTGTTTCGTCCGGTGCGATGTGCTCCAATTCCAAAAAATCCTTCAGCGAGTGCTGGAAGAACGTTGGATCGCCGAGTTGATGTGCAAGGAGTAGAAAAAGATTCGCGCGAATTTCCCGCGCTTCAAGGTTGCGGGATTCCAGTTCCAGCGCCCTGTTGAGCGCGTCGAGCGCGGGGGCCAACTGATCCTCCGGCGGATTCGACGCCGCATGGTGGATGCGGAGGAGTGCGAGTTTCTCGAAGGCTTCGCTGCTGCGCGGGTAGGCTTCCGTCAACCGCACAGCGCCCGCGAGCGCCTCTTCGTGCTCGCCTTCCTTCCACAGGTCGTCGAGCGCGCCAATCAGCTTTGCAATGTCTGCCTGCTCACTCATTGGCGCGCCCGCGCTCCTGCGTGACTATTCGGGGTTGTTGCGTTCGGGGATTTCGGGAACTTCGATCTCGGAGGGCTTGACGGCGTCGGGGTCGGCGGCGTCCTCCGGCGCGGCTGAGAACGTCTTGCCGGCGAGGCGGTTCGCGATCTCCTCCGCATTCTTCAGGAACTCAGCCGCTTCCGGCGTCAGTTGTGCATCGCTGTCGCTGGTTGTCATTTCGCGCAGCCCTTCAAGGTATTCCCGCGCGCCATCGATGATGCTCTTCGCAAGCTCCGCGTTGTCGTTCGTGAAGTTCAGCAGGTCACGCGGCTCGCATTCCGATAGTTTTTCCACGGAGTTGAACTCCGGGCTTTTCGCGATGGCGGCGCGCACGATTTCCGGAAGCCCCTCGATCTGCGAGAGGAAATCCTCCAGGTAGCGCAGGCCAAGCTGCTCGATGCGCTGCAACGTTTCCTTCTCTTCCTGCTCCGCGATATCGATGCGCCAGCCGGTCAACTTTGCCGCCAGCTTCGCGTTCTGGCCGCGCTTGCCGATCGCCTTTGCCAGCGAATCGCGCTCCACGACGACTTCCGCGCGGCGTTCGATGGGGTGCAGCGTGATCTTCACGATCGCCGCCGGATTCAGCGCCGAGGTGATGAAATTTTCCGCGATTGGCGAGTAGGGAACGATGTCGACCTTCTCATTGTCCAACTCGCGCACGATCATCTGCACGCGCGATCCCTTCATGCCGACGCAGGCGCCAACGGGGTCAACGTTCGGGTCCATGCTGCTGACGGCGATCTTCGTGCGTGTGCCCGGTTCGCGTGCGATTTCGACGATGCGCACCGTGCCGTCGCTGATTTCCGGAACCTCCGTGGCGAACAACTGCTTCACCAATTCGGAGCGCGTGCGGGACAGGATCACCTGCGGCCCCTTCGGCGTGCGGCGCACGTCGATGATCAGGCAGCGCACGCGGTCGCCGTAGCGATGCTTCACGCCCATGGGGATTTCCTGATTGGGCAGGAGGCATTCCACCTTGCCGAGGGACACGATGGCGTCGCGGCGCTCGTAGCGCTGAAGGATGCCCGTTACGACCTGATTCACCTTCCCCTTGTAGTCGTTGTAAACGCGGTCGCGCTCCGCGTCGCGCAGGCGCTGCAGGATGCCCTGGCGCACGGACTGTGCGGCGATGCGGCCGATTTCCTCCGGATCGATCTCAACCTCCACGTCCTGCCCCAGCATGTAGCGGGAGTTCTGGGCCTTGGCGGAAATGATGTCGATCTCCAGCTTCTCATCTTTCACGTCGATGACGACCTTCTTTGTCACGTACATGCGCATATCGCCCGATTCCAAATCCAGGTTGGGGCGGGCGTTGATGAACATCTTTGCGCGCTTTTGGGCCGCGCTCAGGATCGCCGCCTCGATGGCGGACTTGATCACTTCCGGCTCCAGGTCCTTCTCCTTGGACAATTGCTTCACAAGAACCTTGAGGTTGATGGGCTGAAAGGCCGCTTTCTTCTTCGCCATGGGATTATCGCTTTCCGATCTGCGGGGGAGTGCTTGTGCAGGACGCTGGAGAAACCAAAGGGCCGCCCTTGTCGGGCGGCCCTTGGTCCTGCTCAAGAGTTGCGGCTAGAGACGCCATGGCCCCCCTCCCATGCAAGAGAATTCGCATCAAACCCCCGCGAATTGGATTGTCGTTCATGCCCCGTACCACCCCCAAATTCCCCGGATTTTTGCCCTTTCCCGCAGGAGGTTTCCCCATGCGCCCCCTACAAGCCGCCGCCCTCG
>JADZDZ010000066.1 GCA_020850785.1 Candidatus Sumerlaeota bacterium
CGATGTCGGCTCATCGCATCCTGGGGCTGAATCAGGTCCCAAGGGTTTGGCTGTTCGCCAATTAAAGCGGTACGTGAGCTGGGTTCAGAACGTCGCGAGACAGTTCGGTCTCTATCTGCTGTGGGCGTAGGAGATTTGAGAGGATTTGACTCTAGTACGAGAGGACCGAGTCGAACGTCCCTCTGGTGTTCCGGTTGTCCTGCCAAGGGCACTGCCGGGTAGCCATGGACGGAGCCGATAACCGCTGAAAGCATCTAAGCGGGAAGCGGACCTCAAGATAAGATCTCCCCGGGGGTTTACCCCCCCTGAAGTCCCGTTCAAGACCAGGACGTAATAGGCCGGATGTGGAAGCTCTGGTAACAGACGAAGCTGACCGGTACTAATAGGACGTGAGACTTGATGGATGATTTTTCTTCGGAAAAACAACACATCGCTCAACACCAACACAACAATCCCGAAAGACACAACGCGCAAGACACCGCGGTCTTCTTGACCGCGTCACACAGCGCACTACAAACGCATGATTTTGGAAGCAACAACACCCTGTGAACACCCACAAAGGCACCCTCTTGACAGAGGAACAAACAACCAGCCTTCGGCGACCATAGCGCGGAGGATCCACCCGTTCCCATTCCGAACACGGCCGTTAAGCTCCGCAGCGCCGATGATACTCCGGCCCCTGGCCGCGGGAAAGTAGGACATCGCCAGATTCTTCAAGACGACCGGCCCGCCCACAAAGGCGGGCCGATCGGCGTTTTAGGGCACTTTCCGAAATTTCGTAACCATCCAGAGACTGCGAGGGCGGGACGCCCTCGCCACTAAAAAAGCGCGCCCAAATCCCAAGATGGTCACGCCATTCTGAAAAATGCCATGGGGAGAATGGGTAAGAGCCGAGGGGCGGTGGGGTGTGCGAAGGTTTCGCAGTGGCTTGTACGTTATGGAACAAGGGAGCGGTTGCCAAAGTGGCAAAGTGTTGATTTTGGCGGGGTTGGTGGTCTTGCCTCTGTTGGTCCCGTTTTCTCATGGTGTTGTGTTCAAAGGAAGAAGGCGGTTCGATGGCCTGTCTCCTGATTTTGAATCGAGGTCAAATCGATGAAACGACTTTCCACATGTCTGACGGTTGGCGCGGCGTTGGCGCTGAGTGCAGGTTTGTTCACGACGAGTTTTGCGTTGGACGCGCCGAAGAAGCCTGAGGCGGCTGCGGCAGCGGCGGAGAAGAAGATTCCGGATGCGGCAAAGCCGGGTGAAGGACACGGCCCGCGCGGTGAAGGGCGCGGGTTTGTGGGTGCGAATCGTCAGATCTTTGAGTTTTGGAATGACGAGAAGGTGGCGGAGAAGCTGGCTCTGAAGCCGGAGCAGAAGGAGAAGCTGAAGGCTGCCTACGCGGAAGCAAAGCCGAAGATGGATGCGGCGATGAAGAAGATGGAAGAGGCGCGGGAAAAAATGAAAGAGGCGCCGAAGGATGGAGCGGGTGCGCCGCCGAAGATGGATGATGCCATGGCCGCTGTGCGCAAGGAAGCGCAGGAGGCGCGCAAGGGGCTCCAGGAGGTGGTGGATGCGACGCTGACGGACGAGCAGAAGGCGACGCTGCGCGATGTGATGCGCGAGAAGTATGGCGCAGGTATGCGCGGAGAGCGTCGTCGTGGTCCGGGCGGTGAGGGACATCCCGATGGCGTGAAGAAGGATGGCGGTGCGGCGGCCAAGCCGGATGCCGCGAAGGAAAAGGCCAAGGATGAGAAGTCCGCGATGAAGTAGGATCGTGGCCTTTCCGGCAGGATGTTGAATCAAGCCCCCGATCGCGAGGTCGGGGGCTTTTGTTTTTGAAAACGTTGCCGAGCGGAGAAGAGGAGCGCGCGGGTGAACGCGGCTATGGGAGTCGCAGGAGCGCCTTGATGCGGGCCTTGATGGCGTATAGACATCTATACACAAGGGATGGTGGGGCGGTGCGCGTGGGAACGCGGCGGGGTGTCGTTGTTGGCGCGGCTGTCCGCTGCCTGCGTATCAGTTGCTGAAGTTTTTGGTGGGTGGTTGGGTCGGAGTTGTCGCTGTGAAGTGATTGCGAGAGCGCCTCGATGGCGCGGGGGAGGTCGGCGTTTTGTTCGTGAGCGTCGGCAACCTGGCGCAGGTACGATGCGTTTTGCGGATCGTTCCTGAGCAGGAGGTGAAGCACGTTCAAGGCACGATCATGCTGACGCGTGGCGAGGAGGAGTTTTGCGCTGAGTTCGGAAAGTGCGATAACGTCCCGATGGCGATGCGCAAGGTCGTGAGCGCGTTGCGCTTCGGAATCGGTGGGAGGGTGAACGGTACTCAGTGCCTCATACTCGGCGTGGTCGGCGGGTGAGTGGAGGCGCAGGCGGCAAAGCTGAAGGCGCTTCTGGTCGTCGCGCTGAAGAGGAAGTTGGGCGATTCGATCGAGGCAGAACGCGGCGGCGTTCAGGTCATCCATGGCGGCGCGCGTCGTGAAGAGCGTGAACCAGGCTTCTGTGTTGAGCGGTGCCTGCTCTGCAAAATCGGTGGCGGCGGTGTTTGCGTCATCGTGGCGGCCAAGCCGCAGCAGCGTGGCGACTTGAAGCGCGCGGGCGCTTGAGGATGGGGAGTCCTGCTGCGCGAGAAGCTGATCGAGAAAAAGGAGTGCCGTGGCATCGTCGCCGCGAGCGGCGTGGGTGCGGGCGAGGAGGAAGAGGGATGTGGCGCGGGTGGGGTCTTCCTGGAGGGCGCGCTTCCAGCAGTTTTCCGCGAGGGCCACGTCGCCGGCGTCGTTGTGATACTGGCCGAGCTTTTCCCAGGCGGCGGCATTGTCGGGGTTCGCGATTGTCGCGGCGCGCATGCAGGCGCGCGCGCGTGGGAGGTCATTGCGGTGGCGGTAGATTTCGCCGATGCCGACGAGGGTTTCCGAAGCGAGGGTGCCCTGTGGTTCTGTCTGCACGTAGGATTGCATGAGTGCGAGCGCGCGATCGTTGTCGCGATGAGTGCGCGCCAGTTGAAGTGCATAGAGGGCTGTCAGGCGCGGGTGATGCGCTGATGCGGAGGTGATTTTCTCAAGGGCCGCAAAGGCGGCGTCTGCGCCGGAGCCGCGAGCAAAGCATTCGGAGGCGAAGGTCTCCAAATCACCGGCGGCGGTGCGGAATTCGGGGTCGAGTTCCAGCGCCTTTGCGTAGTGCGCGAAAGCGGCGTCTGCGGCGACCATCTCATGTTGGAAGGCGTGCTGGGCGGCGAGCGCGAGCAAGTAATTTTCGAAGGCTTCGGCGGAGGCGGTGGGTCTGCGCGCGGCGATGCGGCCGGCGGATTGGGAGCCGGTGATCAGGTGCACGGCGCGACCCAAGAGGGTGAAGAATTGGGGGAGGGCGGTGGCGATGTCTCCGCTGGCGGTGTCGTTCATCATCACGTCGCCGTCGAACAGATCGAGGAGGTGAAGAGTGGCGTCAAGACGGTCGGCCCTCCAGGTGAGTTGGCCTTGGAGCGCGTGGGTGAACTGGCCATCGCTGAGGTGAGGAAGCCGCGAGATTTGTTCGTAGCTCCAGAGGGTATTCGTCATGAGCCACCCACGGCGTGCGGGGTTGTTCTCCGGTGTAATGAAAAGATTCTGAAGGACGATTTCGGTGCCGGTGATCTGGGAGAAGCGGCGGTCGATGAAACTGGCAAAGCCGCGGCAGAGGTCCGCGTCACGGGCGGTGACGGCTTCCGTGGCGCCGAGGGCAAAAGGAAACAGGGCAACAACGGGGCGGGGCTGGAAGTCGTCATTCATGGGGGAAGTGTGGGGCTGTGGGTGGGTGCTGGCAAGGGTGGTGCGAAGAGCGGGCCGAAGCGGAGCGGGGGTAAAAAGACTGAAGGGTGGCTCGTGAGAGCCACCCTTCAGGGGAGAGGGTTTGTGTCCTTCCCGCCAACAGTTACGGAGCGTTGTACTCTGTAACCGTGATGCGGTGGATGGTGACGTTGGCGTTCGCGTTCAGGGCTTCCTTCGTGTACTGCTGGAAGTCAACCGCGACGAAGCCGGGCACCGTGTTTGTCGTGAAGTCGGGGCCGAGTTCGGCCAGATTCACGCTGGAGTAGGCCTTGGGCGCGCTGGTGATGGCCGAACCGCCGGTGAGGCTGGAGCTCGGGTCAACAGGGTTAAGGCGGAACTGGTTCAGGAAGAAGGCAGCCATGTTGTAGTCAACATAACCGAACTGTGTCTGAACACGCATCTGCGGCAGGCATTCAACCAGCGGCGTTGTGGACGATGCCCAAACGTCGGTGATGTAGAGCTTGCCGTTGGTGGCGCGGAAGTGACCGCCCGTCGGATGATCGATGTCGAGTTCCGGAATGGTCTGGAAGAAGCTCAACGAATCGAGCGACGGGATGACCTGCGTGGTGCTGGGCGAAGACGCCACAGCAACGGCGTAGGTCAGAGCGTTAGCGTTACCGGTGACGGAGATGGCCGGGTCGGCGGTGCTGTTCAAGCTGGCCGCGCCAATGCCGGTGATGCTGCCCGGAGCCGCTGTGAACGCGAAGCCGGTGGCACCTGCTTCAGGTGTCAGGGTTTCAGAGGCGTCCAGCGTGCCAAGGGTGGATGCACCAACGTTAATCAACACGTTCTTGCCCGTCAGGTTGCTGCGGTTCGTGCCGAAGTCGATGGAGTCGATCTGCCACGAGGTTGCGGTCAGGTCGTTTCCAGACACGACGGGTGGCCCGAAGGTGGCGTCGACCGAGACGATGTTAAAGAACACCGTCTGGACACCAGTATCAGCGCCCTCGGAGATCAGGTAGGAAGCGAAGTCAGCGCCCGAAGCTGGCGGGTTGTAGAACTTCGTTTCCGGACCGACGGTAAGAGGCGTCGTGTACTGGTTGTCGAAGGAGCGTGCGTTGTTCGTGCTGTGGAAGTCGTTGCTGAAGCCTGTCTTCAGTGAGCCGATACCAAGCGTGAAGTCGTCCTTCGAGGTGGGCGAGCTGTCCGCCGACTGAAGACGAAGGCGGAAGCGAAGCACCTGATTGGCGGCCGTTGCGATGGCGACCTGACGGTTGAAGCGAATAGCACCAACTGCAGTGGTGGATTCGTTCAGTGTCAGAGAGGTCGTGCCGGCAGACGTTGTGCCACCGTTGGGGTTCAACTGATCGAAGGGATCAGCAGGCGTGCCCGGATTGTCGGTCGGGAACGCAAGCACAGGCACCGAGGAGAAACCAACGAACGTGCCGGGTGTCTGGCCGGTTGCCGGGAATGGCTGATACTGGAAGCCCGATGTGGGGATACCAGCGAGAAGACCGGTGCCCTGAAGGACCCAGTTCGAGAAGTCGTTCGAAGCGGGCACAACGGGTGTGATCGGCGGGCCGGTGATGCCGGGGACGCCGGAGGTGAGGCGGTCTTCGCCATCAACAGAGGTCACGACGAGGAAGTTGCGCACAGAGGGCGCTTCCGTCGAGAAGGAGGTGTTGATGTAGAGCTGAACAACGCGGTACTGCGAGCCGGAGGCCGTAAGAGGCGAGTCGGAGCCGATCGTGTGGACGGGGGTTGAGGTACCGACCGCATCGAAGGGAATGCCCGTCGTGTCTTCGTAATCCGCAGCAGGACTGAAGTCGATGTTGCGGAAGTCCAGCATGCCGACAGTGGGAGCTGTGGCGAATTCGGCTGCGGAGAGCGGGAATGGTGTTCCCGGCGTCGCGAAGCCGACGTTGTCCCCACCAAGAGAGTCTTGGATGAGGAGCGTACGATCTGCAGCCAGTTCCGGCGTCAAACCGTCGTCCGCGACACCGTCTTTGTCGAGGTCGCGGAATTCGTTGAACAGGAACCGAACGTCACCGATCGTTGCAGAGGGGCCAGGGTTTACGTACGAGGAGCTACTTAGGTCGAAAGCATCCTGATAACGGAAAAGATACTGCGTGCTGGCGTTGCTTGGATCGTAGATGTTCGGCGGTGTTGCTCCGGACACTTTGTCAGTGATGATCACCGTGGGGAGATCACCATTGAAGGTCGGCGCAAATGCAAAGGCGCTGCCGCCGAGCAGGGAGGCAGCAGCAAGGAAACCAAGAGCGGTGCTATACCGAGTTTGCACTGGTTTACCTTTCCTTGTGTTTGGAAGTTACTACGAAAACCCTGTTGGCCTTCCCAGGCCCGGAGGGCAGACAAAAAATGCGAGGATATTGCGGGGTTGATTCTCCTCTGGTGTCGCTTTGGCTCTGCGCGATCCCGCTCCGTTTCGGTATCGCGTGGCCAACAGCGCTTCGCTTAGCGGATACTACCTGCCTTTTACCATCGTAGGGAGGTTGCGACGCCTTCCGTCTCGTGTCAACCTCACTTTGAACAAAATGCAAGGTAAAGGGGGTCCTGCCTATTCTCCCTTTCTATGAAGCCAGGCGGGGACTTCGTCAATTCCTCCCTTGCACAGGGGTTGGCATCGCAGCAGGCGCCAGGCGATCAGGCCGAGGGCGGGGATAAGGGGGCCGCGCTGGAGGGCCTCCTCGGCGTAGCAGGAACACGACGGCATGAAGCGGCAGTGGCCGCCGAGAAGCCAGCCCAGATAGCGCTGGTAGCCGTGCACCAGCGCGAGAAAGCCCCGGCAGAGGAGTCGGTCGATTGTCCGAAGAAATTTCATTTCAAGATTGCGGGTTGGGTGGGGCTGGGAGGGCGAGGTGTGTCAAAAAAATACAATTGCTGCATCGGTTGTTGAAGTTTTCTTTCAATTCCGGGGTTCTGGAGGCGGTTCAGAATTTGCATTCCTCGGAAGCTGAAGGTCACGATTTCAGAAGGTCCACACGAGGGTTGCCACAAATGCAGCCTCCCAAGTCCGTCAACAACGCGGATATTCACGATACAGATCATCAGGTTCCTGTCACGGAGGAAGAAGCGGAGGAGAAGATGGAAGACGAAGGCGGCGGGGTGCATCCCGCAGCGGAGGCTCCGGCGGTGGATGCGGACGAAACGGTGCAGGATCAGCTTCGCCGGTTGCGGGCGGATTTCGACAACTATCGCAAGCGGACGGCGAAGGAGCACCTTCTGCAGCGCCAGCATGGGCGCCGCGAGGCGGTGGAGCGGCTGCTCAACGTTTATGACGGCTTGTCGATGGGGCTGATGAAGATGCCGAAGGACAATCCCTGGCGCGCGGGGCTGGAGGCGATTCAGGCGCAGTTCCTGAGCGCGTTCGAGGCGCTTGGTGTAAAGAAGGTGAAGACCGTGGGGCAGAAGTTTGACCCGAATCAGCATGAGGCGATTGGGAACCTGCCCAGTGCCTACCCCGAAGGGGTGATCTGCGAGGAATCACGCGCGGGTTTCCATGACGAGGTGGGATTGCTGCGCGCGCCGCAGGTGCTGGTGAGCGCGGAGAAGAAGTAGCAGGTTCGGGAGCGTTGCACTTTCAGGAGTGTTTGACCATCACCACCCTATCACACTGATTCCATGAAATATCGCGACTATTACGAGGTTCTTGGCGTCTCCCGTTCCGCATCAGCGGAGGAGATTCGCCGTGCCTATCGGAAGCTGGCGCGCAAGCATCACCCCGACGTGAACAAGAATGATCCGAAGGCGGAGGAACGCTTCAAGGAAGTGAATGAGGCGTATGAGGTGCTGAAGGATGCGGATCGGCGGAAGCAGTATGATGCGCTGGGGAGCAACTGGAAGCAGGGTCAGGATTTCCGACCTCCACCGGGATGGGGCGGGGCGCAGGGCTTTCCCGGCGGCGGCGCGGGGCGCAGCGCGGGGGGGTTCAACTTCGGTGGGTTCAGCGACTTTTTTGACGCAATGTTCGGCGGCGGCGGGCGCGGCGGGAACGTGCGCTATGAGTTTCGGGGCGCCCCCGGCGGGGGAGGTGCGCAGGGCTTCGGCGGTTTTGGCGGCGGAGGGAATCCCTTCGCCGGTTTTGAGGAGCAGCACGCGCCGCAGGCGACCGAGGCGACCGTTGACATTCCCATTTCAACGGTATTGGCGGGGGGCCAGATTTCCATCGGGCTGAACCTGCCGGGACGTGGCGTGCGGAATTACGACGTGCGCGTGCCGAAGGGGATCGCGGAGGGGAAAAAGATTCGGCTGGCGGGCGAAGGGGAGGACGGGGGCGATCTGCTGCTGAAGGTTCGCTACGCGCCCGATTCGCAGTATCGGATCGAGGGACATAACGTGATCGTGGATGCGCGGGTGACGCCGGCGGAGGCGGCGCTCGGTGGGAAGGTTTCCGTGAACACTCCCGGTGGCGCGGTAAACATGACGGTGCCGCCGGGCACGAGCTCCGGCAAGCGGCTTCGCATCCGGGGGCAGGGATTGCCCAAGGGGGATGGATCGCAGGGGGACCTGCTGGTGCAGGTGATGATCACCGTGCCGGCAACGTTGAGCGCACGGGAGAGGGAGTTGTACGAGGAGTTGGCGAAGCTGAAGCACAGTTGAACGTGCGTGTAGGCCGCTGGGAGATTGCGAGGGCGGGACGCCCTCGCCACGAAAAGAGCGTGTCAGAATCTCAAAATGCCCGCCCACTTCTTGAAATGTCGTGATCTAAAAACACCACGGGCGGTGCGTTTCCAATCCCTTCTAAAGGAAGCGCACCGCCCGCGATGGGAACCTGCGTTGCTGGTTTGAATTCCCCCCGGATATTCAAAACCGCAGCAGGCATTCCCCCCAAAACTCCTCCATCCCCTCCGGCCCTGCTTGTTCCCTGCCCCTACGTACTGCGTTGCATCCCAATGGCTGGACTTATTGCAATTGCGAAGCCGGATCGGGCCAGTGCCCCTAATTCTTTGGTGAAGCATTGTCGGCAAAGGGGTTGCGGAGCTGGGTGATCGGGGCGTCGCGGGGATTCCCCCCTGTGCGGCCGTGCGAATGTTGCATCGTCACAACAGAAAACGTTGCCGTGTTGCATCACGGGGCGGGGTTCTGGTGGAAATTGGTTTGGGCTTCCGGTGGGCGCTAACCCCGCTTTCGCTGTTGCAGTCCCCTACGCATATCACTCTGCATCGTCGCATTCTCTTGCAGGCGCGGATGCACGTTGCGCGGAAGGTTTCCATGAAGTTGTTTCGATTGTTTCAGTGTTTGGCGGTCACGTTGTTCCTCTGCAGCGGGACGATGCTGCGGGCGCAGATTGATTCCGATGCGCAGCAGTTGCTGGAGGAGACGGCGGATTTCCTGTTCAAGGCGGAAGGGGTGTACGTTTCCATGGATGTGGACGTGCGCTCGTTGGAGGAGGGCGCGAAGACGCCCCGAACCTTCAGCCAGATTCAAATCGCCGCCCGCAGACCCAATCTCTACGCGCGCCACGTGCGTTCGGAGGGGGTGCTGCGTGATGCGTTGGTGAGCGATGGCAGGACGGTGAGCCGCTACTGCGCGCCTTTCGCGGCGTGGGACCAGAAGCCCGCGCCGGTGAGCATGGAGTTGTTGCTGGTGAACGATGAGTTTGCCAAGACGGCGATCGTTCCGCGGTTGCTGACATCGCATGGCTACAAGGACATGACCGAAGGCATCATGGCGGCGCACATGGCTCCCGATCGGGATGTGAAGGGGACGGCCTGCAAGGTTGTGGCCTTTGAGCAGGCCGACGGCACCGGGGAGTTCGTGATCCAGGCGGGGGAGGAGCCGCTTCTGCGCGAATATCGCTTCGAGAACAAGACGGTGCGGGTGCTGCTGACGTACAACCGCTGGGACATTCGTTCGGACCTTGCGGAGGAGTTGTTCAAGTTTTCCCCTGATCCGAATGCAAGGCAGGTGCCGTCAGTGGATGCGCTGGTGGCGCGGGGCGGGAAGACGTCGGACGACCTGCCGGCGTACAAGCTGGTGGGGGAATTGGCGCCGGATATCGCGCTGCCGATGCTGAGCGGCGAGTCGTTCCGCCTGTCGAAGGTGGAGCACAAGCAGGCGATCATGCTCGTGTTCTGGTCCTCCACGGAAAAGCGCAGCAATGCGATGCTTCCATCGATGACGGAGTTGACGGATGGGTTGATGAGCAGCGGCGTGGCGTTGTACACGATCAACCTGAAGGAAAGCGAAGAAACGATTCGCGAGTACATGACGAAGCAGCGTCATCAGTTTCTGGTGGCGATGGACAGCGCGGGCGACACGGTGGCGCCGTACAAGATAGGTCCCCTTCCGCAGATCGTGATCATCGACAAGAACAACGTGATTCGTTTCGTGCACATCGGCCTGACGCCGAAGGTGCTCATCCAGAAGGAGCTGGAATCCTTCATCAAGATCGTTCCGGAAGACACGCCGAAGCCGGAGAAGAAATCGAGCAGCAAGAAAAAGAAGTCGGCGAAGGGATAATGATCTTCGCGCGCGATTCATCAGGGGGGGAGTTGGCCGTGCGCTGGGAGGACGTGGCTGCGGCCGCAGCGCGCGTGGACGGTGTGGCGCTGCGCGTGCCCGTGCTGACGTCGGCGGCGCTGGATGAGATGGCGGGGATGAAGCTCTTCTTTCAATGCGAGAACCTGCAGCGCATCGGTGCCTTCAAGTTTCGCGGCGCGTACAACGCAATGGTGCAATTAAGCGGGGAACAGAAGCAGCGCGGAGTGCTGACATTTTCCTCCGGCAACCACGGCCAGGCAATCGCCCGCTGCGGCAGGATGCTGGGGATTCAGACG
>JADZDZ010000067.1 GCA_020850785.1 Candidatus Sumerlaeota bacterium
GCCCACCTTGGGAACATCATCGTCGAAAGCGCCCCCAATGCGGGAACGTGCGTCAAAATTCTCTTCCCACCTTCGGATCGCATCAAGGGCGCGAATCCCCAGATATTTCCGCCGAAAATATAGGGTTTCGCATCACAGACCATGGCGACTCCCGCAAAATCCCATGACGTGGTCGTCGCCGGTGCGGGCCCTGCGGGCGCCTTCGCTGCGTTGTTGCTTGCGCGGGCGGACAGGCGCGTCCTGCTGGCGGACAAGGCGGATTTCCCGCGCGAGAAAGTGTGCGGCTGCTGTGTGAACGGCAGCGCCGTCGCGCGTCTTGATTCGCAGGGGATTGCGCTCGCCGGTCGCGACGATTCCGTGCCGATCTCTGAAATCGAAATTCGTCATCGGCAACAGGTGATGGCAAAATCCGCGGCTGGTGGGGTGGTCATTCCCCGTAGCAGTCTTGATCAACTCATCGTGGAAAAGGCTGTCGCGAGCGGCGTGGAGTTCATTCCGCGCGCACGCGTCGCCGTTGTTTCGCGTGAAACATCCGCCATCACGGTTTCCTGCGGGGAGCGGACGTTTGCGGCGGACATTCTTGTCGAGGCGACGGGCCTCGCGGGTCGCGTGGATGAAACACGCGGCGCGGAAATCACAAACGCGAACTCCCATCTCGGCGCGGCGGCAACCTTTCGCGGCACACTCTTTGACGTGCCACCCGGTCGCATCGCGATGCACGTGGGACGGGGTGGCTACGTGGGCATGGTGCGCTTCGCCGATGGAGACCTTCACGCGGCGGCGGCCCTTTCACCGGCGTTGGTGAAGGAGAATGGGAGCATCGGAAAAGCGGCAGAAGGAATTCTTCGCAGTTGCGGGTTGAAGCCGCTTCACGCCATGGATGCGGTTGAATGGAAGGGAACAACCTTCCTCACGCGCCAGCGCATCGATTTTTCCACACCAAGGCAATTCACCATCGGCGATGCGGCCGGCTACTGGGAGCCGTTCACGGGGGAGGGCATTGCCTGGGCGCTGGAGTCCGCGGTGGAACTGATCCCCTTTGCCCTTCAGCCATGGAGCGAGGCGATCGGTCGACGCTGGAATGCAGTGGCGCGCGATTCCCTGCGAAGACGCCAGCGGACGGCGCGCCATGTGGCCTGGTTCCTGCGCCGTCCACGCATTGTGGGCGCCATCCTGCACGGAGATCAACTTTTGTCCCCCATCTATTCCCGGATTGTCCGCCGCATGACCGCGCCGCCGGCGGGGGAGCACGTCTCATGACGATGGAAATTCTTGGCCTGGGGACCGCCGTTCCGCCGCATGAGCTTCCGCAGGACGTCGCCGCGCAGCTTGCCGCCGCCGTGTGCTGCGAGAACAGCCGCGAACAGCGCGCGCTTTCGGTCCTCTATCGCAACGCAGGCATCGAGCGCCGCAACGTGATACTGAGCGATGGCATTGATGCGCCGCCGGAGCGCGAAAATTTCTACAGCCACAGCGCAGGTAATTCCGGCGGCCCCGGCACGCGCGCCCGCATGGCTCACTACGAGCGTGAGGCGCCGCGACTTGCGGAGGCGGCCTGTGCGAAGGCCCTCGCGAGCGCGCGATGTGATGCCTCTGAAATCACCCACTTGATCATCGCGACCTGCAGCGGGTTTTCCGCGCCGGGCATTGATCTTCACCTCGTCAATGCGCTTGGCATTCCCGCCACGGTGCGCCGCCTTCAGGTTGGCTTCATGGGATGCCATGCGGCGATGAACGCCATGATGGCTGCTGATGGAATCTGCGCCGCTGATGCGCGCAACGTGGTGCTCGTTTGCGCCGTTGAGCTGTGCAGCCTTCACCTTCAGTACGGATGGGATCCGGCGCGCGTGATGGCGAATGCGTTGTTCGGCGATGGCGCGGCGGCGATTGTTGCGCGGCAATCGCGCGGAGACGGCGCGCATTGGAATCTGATTGGCGGAGGCTCCCGGCTCTTTCCCGATACCGGGGCGGACATGTCGTGGAAGATCGGCGATCACGGATTTGAAATGTTCCTGTCACAGCGGGTGCCTGCTTTGATCGAGCAGCATCTGGCAGAATGGCTTCTGCCGTGGCTTGCGGGGCGGGGGCTGACAATCGGCGACGTGGGATGCTGGGCAGTCCATCCCGGCGGTCCGCGCATCCTGAAGGCGGTCGAAAGCGCGCTCGCCCTGCCGGCGGAAGCCTTGGCCGCATCATGGGGGGTGCTGCGCGATTGCGGAAACATGTCTTCGCCCACCACCCTTTTTGTTCTGGAACGCCTGACGATGGCGGGGGCGGAAGGCCCCTGCGTCATGCTGGGGTTTGGGCCCGGCCTTGCGGCGGAAGTCCTCCTTCTTGATCGCGGCGGACCCACCCGATAACTGTTGACTGCCCCCGTTCCGCTTCGCTTTCCTGTCCCGTTTGTATGCGCGCGGAAAATTCGCAAGCCATCCAATCGTACATCCTGAAAGATAATTATGACCCAAACTCCCATCACTGCGCCGGTTTCATCGCGCGGCGTTTCCTTGGAAGAGCTCGCCGACCTTTTGCGCGAGCGTAACAATTTCTTGATCGTCAGCCACATGCGGCCCGATGGCGATTGTCTTGGCTCCACGCTGGGACTGTATCACGGGCTGGTGCAGATGGGAAAGAAGGTCGCCGCCTACAACGCGACCCCATTGGTGGATAAGTGGAACTTCATTCCCGGCGTCAAAAACGTGATGAACGAAATTCCCGCCGATCCCTACGACGTCACAATTTTTGTCGATTGTGGCGGCGTGAATCGCGTGAGCGACGACTTCGCGCCCACCGGCACCACCATCAACATTGATCATCATCTCACGAATGAACGCTTTGGCGACTACAACTATATCGATGTCGAGGCGTGCGCCGTTGGTGAGCAGATTTTCCAACTGCTCAACACACTCAGCGTGCCGGTCTCTCCGGAGATCGCCTCCTGTCTATACCTCTCCATCCTGACGGATACCGGCGGCTTCCGCTACTCGAACACGAGCTCACGCGCCCTTCAGGTGGCGGGCGACCTCGTCGCTGCCGGTGCGCAACCGGGGGACATTTCCCAGGCGGTTTACGAGACGCGCGAGAAGGGCGAGTTCATGCTGACGGCGCGTGCGCTGTCGCGGCTCACCTACGAGTTGGACGATCATCTGGTGTGGAGCGAACTCTTCTGGAAGGACTATCAGGAGTGCGGCGGCATTGAAGCGGAGCCGGAGGGCCTTGTCAGCGAAATGCGCGGCGTTCGCGGCGTGGAGGTTTCCTGCCTGATGCACGAAACGGACGAAGGCTGGTTGCGCGTGGGATTCCGCGGCAAGGGAAGCGTGGATTGCAGCGCCATCGCGCAGGCCTGCGGCGGCGGCGGCCATTTCAATGCCTCCGGCGCGGCCATCAAGAACAAGAAATACGCGGAGGCGAAGGAGATCGTCCTCGCGGAGGTTCGCAAAGGCGTTCAGCGGTGGCGCACCGAGGCGGGCGTGAAGATTCGCTGAGGCCCCGGTCCATCGCCCATGCGCTGGAAAAAAAAGAAGGGCCCTGGATTTTGTCCGGGGCCCTTGGTTTTTATCTCCAAAGATCGCCGAGGCGGAAAACCCGCGCCTACTGCTGCCATTCCTCGCGCTTGATTTCATGGCCGTAGCCACGCAGTTCCATCAGCGCCGCCTGACAAAGTTCCTGCGTCGCGCGCAGGCGCTTGTTCAGGTTCTCGTCGTTGGCGATAAGGTCCAGACTTTCGATCGACGATTCAAGTGCCTTTTCGATGAGGTCTTGCGTGTTGAGTGGTTCCATCGGAGTGCCCTCGGCAGGGTTGATAATGTCGTGTCGCTGATTCCCGCCAAGAGAGGAAAGCGCAATCTTCGCGCCGATTGTTTTTTGCAGCGAATTGTGTGATAAACTGCACACTCAGCCCGTTTCGGGCGCCGAAAATGGCAAAGATGCAACCTTCCCCGCCGCGCCTTGCGGCGTCGCAACCACGGTGCCGACAGCGCGATAGGGCCATTTCACCGTCGCAAGGCCGATGGCCCGGTCAAGGGCGGGGGAGTAGGTGGAGCTGGTCAGGCTGCCCGCTTCGACCCCTCCCACCTGCAACACCGTACCGGCCGCAGGTGGGTCCCCTCCATCCCACACAATCCCCACCATTTTCCGCGCAGGATGCCCCAAATTCGTGATTTTTGCGATGGTTTCCTGTCCCGGATAGCACCCCTTGTTGAAGTGCACGGCGGACGTCAAATCCGCATCCAAGGGGATTGATCGCTGCGTCA
>JADZDZ010000068.1 GCA_020850785.1 Candidatus Sumerlaeota bacterium
CGAATACATGCTGCGCGGCAACCTCAAGGAGGAAGGCGGCAACTTCCGCATCATCGTCCAACTCTATGACATCGGTGCGAAAAGCATGGTGCTCAACCGCACCTTCACCGACCGCAAGGAACGCCAGCGCGACCTCGCCCATCAAATTTCCGATGCCATCATCTATCAGGTGAAAGGCATCCAAGGCGTCTGCCGCACGAAGCTGCTCTTCGTCACCGAACGCATGCCCGGCGTGCGCGAAATTGGAATCACCGACTACGACGGCTTCAACGCGAAGGCGCTCACCAGCTTTGGCAAGCTGGCCACCATGCCCGTCTGGGGAGCCAACGGAACGGAAATCTACTTCCAGTCCTATCACACAAACCGCGCGAATCTCTACGGCATGCAACTGCAGGCGGACAGCGCGCTGAACTTCTCCCCCGGCAAGGTCTGGCAGATCGCCGGCTATGGCGCGACGAACGCCACGCCCGCCTGGAGTCAGGCCGCAGGCCGCATCGTCATGATGCTGAGCAAGGATGGAAACACGGAACTGTACACAACGAAGCGCGACGGCTCTGACCTTCAGCGCCTTACACAGACAAAATTCACGGAGGGTTCCCCCGCTTGGTCGCCCGACGGGTCGCAGATTGTCTATACATCCAACGAGGGCGGCAACCCGCAGCTCTACATCATGAACGCAAACGGTGGTGGAAAGCGTAAACTCTCCGTCAACGGCCCCTGGAATGACGCGGCCAGTTGGTCGCCCGATGGAAAGCGCATCCTTTTCGCATCACGGAACAAGGGCGCGAACGACATTTTCCTCTGCGACGCCAGCGGAGCCAACGTGCGTCGCCTGACGATGGGCCAGGGGACCAACGAAAGCCCCTGCTGGGCGCCGAACAGCACGCATATTACGTTCTCCTCCGACCGCTCCGGTTCATGGCAGGTCTACATGATGCTCGATGACGGCTCCGCACAAAGCCAGCTCACCGCCACGGGACGCAACATCCTCCCCGATTGGGGCCCATACGTCGGCAACGGGCAGTAAGACGCTGCCGGACCATCCTACAGTTCGATGACGA
The DNA here is from genome assembly GCA_020850785.1 of Candidatus Sumerlaeota bacterium. Lineage (GTDB taxonomy): Bacteria > Sumerlaeota > Sumerlaeia > SLMS01 > SLMS01 > JADZDZ01. Next base: position 1,062 of record JADZDZ010000068.1, read on the forward strand.
TGTTTTCGTCCTCGATCCTCACCTTGTAACAATTCACACGACCATGCCCGCTTGGGGATGATCCGTCGCGCAGGTCGAACCGTCGTCCGTGCCAAGGACAGACGACAACAAAATCATCCTCGATTTCCCCTTCATCAAGGGGGCCCTGTCGGTGAGGGCACGCGGCATCGATTGCGTACAACTGCCCGCCGCGACGGAACACGGCAATCTCACGCGCTCCGATGGTGCAGCGCAGCGAACTTCCCTCCGGCAGGTCGGCGCTGCGGGCGACTACGTGAACCATCGTGCGGCGTTCCTACTGCGCGTCCTTGTATTCTTCCAACCACGCCATCTGAATCGCCTCCAGCTTGGACTCATTGCTCTCCTCGCGCTTTCCCGTGAATCCATCCAACGCGAGCGTCCAATCGAGCAAATCCGTGAAACGCACCTTCAAAGGGTCCTGACCGGGGTGCTCCTCCGCCAGAGCGATCGCAATTTCATCGAGGTCATTCCAGCCGAACTTCATCGCACATCGCTCCCTTACATTTCCCGTGGTGGCCAGTTGAAAATCTGCACCGTCACATCACCCTTCACGCGCGCCTGACAGCCCAGACGACTATGCACCGTCTGCGTGGAGACCAACTTGTCCATCGTGTCGATTTCCTCGTCATCCTGTGGTTCAAGATTATTGTCAGTCCCATCCTGAACGATGACATGGCATGTGGAGCAGGCACAAACGCCCCCACATGCGTGCTCCAGACCGATGTCATGGTCCTCGCTCACTTCCAGCAGAGTCTGGCCCACTTCGGCCTCAACGGTTTTATTAAGCGGCAGGAAGGTAACTTTGGGCATCGCAGTGATAGATGATCCTCTCCGGTTTTGCGTCCCGCATCAGAATGTACGCCGTTGCTGGGTGCAACCGTTGCGGGAGCCAACAACACGATGAAAGCAAAAAAAAAGCCCGGACGTTACCGCCCAGGCTTTTCTGTCTTTACTGGAAGCAACCCGATTAGTTGTAAAGCGCCCAGCCTTCGGATGCCTCGGAGGGTTCCGTCAGCGTCAGATTGTCGATCACAACGAAGCTGTCCAACGGATCAACCACGGAGCCCGTGTTCGGGTCGAAGAAGCCAACGCCGGGCGTGTTGTTGTTGGCCTGCGCCCAAGAGGCGATTGTCGTTGTCGGGCCGCCAACAGGCGTAACCTTGACGCTGACATTGCCGCCCAGCGACGTCACTTCCCAAGTCACCCACTGGCGACCGGGGCAGCCGGGAACAAGCACGTTGGGATCGGTGGCTGGGAAGACCAAAGGCCATTCCGACGCCGTGCCCGGCATACCGGTGGGAAGCACCGTTCCGCCGTTGATGCGCCAATCGGGGGTGGTGTTCGCGTTAACCGGCGCGGCACCCGTTCCTGAATAATACCGAACGTCGGTGGTGCCGTTGCCACCTTCCGGGGTGATCATGATGAACCAGCCTGTGAACGCCGTCGCTCCGCTGTGCATCGCGGAGGACGGGGCGGCATTACCCATCGCCATGCCGACCGTTGTGTTGGGAGCTTGGGGAACGCCAAGAGCCACCGCCCCGTTGAACATTTGGTAGGCGTCAAACTTCAAAACATAATTCGTTTTTCCCGCGCCGGCGTTGATGTACGCCGTGGCACCTTCATTGGTGGCCGGTCCGTCAAAAGTCGCACGAATCATAAGGCCCGTTGTTCCGGAGCCACTCGGCGCGGCGGGAATCGTCAACGCAGTGGTTGGGGTGGTCGGCACATAAGCCGCATAGTTGAAGCTGTAGTTGAACTCCGTGTCCGCAGAGGAAATGGCGCTGGTGAAGTTTGCGCCCTGCGGTGTTTCAAAATCCGTTGTGTAAAGCACAGCGGCTTGGGCGGAACCAGCCACGGCCAGCGCTGCCGCCAATGCGAAATAGCTCTTTTTCATGCTCACATACTCCAAACGGGGATGGTCCGCACAATGAACGTGTGGGGTTGTCGAACGGCCCATTGCTAATAATCAGCCCCGTCCCGTCAAGTGCAAGTATGTGCGGTTCGATCAAAATTCACATTTTTGGACAAGTCTCATCGACGGCGGGCATAAAACCCACCCCATCTCATCAAAGGTGCTTGAAAAACGGCGCATTGCCGTTCACATTTTTTTCTCCGTTTTGAGAGATTTTTAACCGTTTGCAAAGGAGTGTGTTTTCCGTGAGAAACAAGGGATTTACGCTGATCGAACTGCTGATCGTCGTCGCAATCATTGCGATTCTGGCGGCCATCGCCGTTCCAAATTTTTTGGAGGCCCAAACGCGGGCGAAGGTTTCCCGCACCAAGGCGGACATGCGATCCATCGCAGTCTCGCTGGAAGCCTACTACGTTGACTGGAACCACTACCCCTTCGACAGGGCGGACGATGTGGCCGTTCCCTATTACCTCAACAAGGGGATCACCACTCCCATCGCCTACATGACGAATGCGGCACGCCAGCGGGATGTTTTTGCCTTTGGCCAGAGCCATACTCTCAACGAGTTCCGCTATCGTCTGCGCTATCGCGACTTTGTCGATGGCTGGCTTTCGAACAACAAAATGGGATTCAACCTCCCGAACACCACAACCGGCATGGTGAAGGCGCGCGAAGTCCACGGCGGATGGATGCTGATTTCAAAAGGGCCTGATGGAAAGAACACCATTCCGCAATCACCGCTCTACGCGGACGGCATAAACCTCAATGACTGGCTCTGGCAAATCTACGACCCGACCAATGGGACGAAGTCGAAGGGCGAAGTGATGCGGAACCAGAAATCCGGTGACGTCACCACCTACGGTGGCGACCCGACGTTGAATTCCGTGACGTACTGATTCCACCACGAAGAAAATAGAGAAGCCGCCCGATGCGTTGGGCGGCTTCTTTTTTTTTGATTTTTTGTTCTCTCAGTTCGGACTCGCGTAGGTGTGCAGCCCACCGGCGAACCATGGCAGGTAGCTGACGCCCAGCCATGTGATCATCACCAGCACAAAACCCGCCACGCACGCCATGGCGCTCCGGGTGCCGCGCCAACCCATCACCATGCGCGTGTGCAGGTACACCGGATATCCGCACCATGTGATGAAGGCCCAAGTCTCCTTCGGGTCCCAGCCCCAGACTCGCCCCCAGGCATGATCCGCCCACACGCCGCCGAGCGTGATTCCAAACGTCAGGATTGGCCAGCCCAGTTGCACAAGGCGATAGGCGAACTCCTCCGTCTGCATCATCGTCATCATCGGCTCACCACCGAACAGCGACTCGCGCCCCAGCCAACTCTTCGCCAGATACAGCAGCGAAAAGAACGCCGAGATCGAGAACGCCGCGTAGCTCAGCAACATCATCGTGACGTGAATGTTCAACCAGTAGCTATCAAGCACCGCGCGCAGCGGATGCAGGCGCGTGTCGTGAAGTGGCATCAGCCCCGCGCCCGTCAGCAGCAGGAACGCGATGATTGCGGAACCAAGGCCCGCCAGCGCGCGCCGGCTGAATCCTTCCACGAAGAGCGCAATCAGCATCACCGCCCACGAACAGAAGGTGATTGATTCGAACATGTTGGAAACCGGCGCGGCTCCGCGGAAATACAGGCGCAGCGCAACACCGCCGGTGTGGAATAGGAAGCCACTTCCCATCAGCACAAACGCGCCGATGTAAAAGCCGCGATTGCGGAAAAAAATGTGAAGGCCAAACGTGATGGCGGCAAGGAGGTAAGCCCATGCCGCATAGCGCCACGGGTTGCTCTTCACATACAAGTTCTCCGCTACGCGGAAATTTTCCGTTGGATAAAATCGGCTGCGCGACATCGCCCGCAGGAATTCTTCCGTGGAGGCGCCGATGGTTGATGGATTGCCGCTGTTGAACGCCTCCGCCAGCGCCTTGTCGAACTTCATCCCCGCCACGAACAACGGCGTCTGAACCGCAGCACCAACCGCCATCGGGCGAACCCATGCACCATCCACCGATTCCGTGTCCGGCACGATCAGGAACTGGGCGGGAAGCGCCATCAGCGAATTCACGCGCGCCAGCAGCGCATTGCCTGCCTTCGCGAACGCTTCCTTCCCTGCGATCTCCTTCTTGAGCGCGGCCCGCTTCTCCTTCACGGCGCGATACTCGTCGCTGGAATCAAGAAGCTTTGTGATTTCCTCCGCCGTGATGTTGTCCGCGGCAAAAGACGTGAGGATGCGATCCTCGCGCCCAAGCCGCCGCGTCTGCTCCACCGCGTTCAGCAGCTTCGTCGTCCGCGTCAGTTCCGCATCCTTCGCGTTGTATGCGCGAAGCTGCGTCATCAGTTCCTCCATATTGGGATTCCCGACCACATCCTTCGCGGAAACCCATTTGTCCTTCGCATTCAGCACCTTCTGCAGGTCGGGATGCTCCAGCGGGAAAATCTTCGCCGTCATCCACAAATCATTCTGGTAGATCATGCTCAGGATCGTGAACGACGCATTCTGGTTCCCAATGTGGGAGCGCCCCGTCAGGTCGTGCAGCTTCAGCCGCGCAAACGACGCGATGGTTTCATTCCAGCCCTCGCACTGCACCGCCACCTTGTCGATGGCCGAACTCTTCAAGGCTCGCTCAATGTCGGCATTGTGCGGAACAGTCCCCAGCCGATCACCGGGTTTCGACGAAAGAAAATTCTGCGCGGTCGCGATGCCACACGTCATCACAAGCAGCGAAAAGGTGAGAAGAAAAAATCTGAATCGTTGAATCATCGTCATCATCCTGCCTCCGCGCGGGAGGGAGCAACA
>JADZDZ010000069.1 GCA_020850785.1 Candidatus Sumerlaeota bacterium
CTCTCACAAAGTTCGTAAACAGAGTTCGCCTCCCAGGCCGCCTTGTTCTCCTCGTAGGCGCCGAGCCGCGAAGGAATGGACCAATGCGTCGGGTGGTTCGTCAGCTTGAGAATTCCCGACAGCGAGGATGCGGAACCGTACAGGTCCGGATGCTTCGCCGCCAGACTGAGCGCGCCGTGTCCTCCCATGCTAAGGCCCATGATGCCGCGCGCGTCGCGTGAATCAATCGTGGGATAGTGCGCATCAATGTACTTTCGCAATTCATCGCTCACGAAGGTTTCGTAGTTGGAATACTTCTCCAGCTTGCTATCGACGTACCAGCCGAACTGCGAGCCGTCGGGAAAAACCAGAATCATGCGATAGCGCTTCGCCAGTTCACCGACGTCCGTGTTCTTCGGCCAATCCGCGTAGGAGCCGTAGGCGCCGTGCAGGATATACAGCGAGGGGAAGCGTTCGTCCTCATTCCTCTTTTCCGGCACGTAGATTGAAAACGTCGCCACGCGATGAAGCGATTCGCTGTAGAAGGAGTGCGTCTGAATCTGCGCGGTGGCGCTGGCCGTGAACGCGATCAGGGCGATGAAGAGGATCAGAATTCTAAGTGCCTTTGTCATGAGGACGATGGTGCGTTCCTTTCCGGGTTTTGCAACGAGGCTTTCAGTGCATCATGCGCGGTGCAGATCATCCGCGCCATGGGATCGTCGCGCTTTCGCAGTTCGTTCATGTTCAACTCCGAAAGCACGCGGGCAACGTGGAAGGTGCGGATCGCGGCCTGAGCCCTGCCAACCAGCTCATCATCACCCGTCATTCTGGCCGATTCCTCCAGCATCCAGTCCACCAGCAGACGCGGCGGCGAGCTGAGCACTTCGCCCGCGTGCAGGAGCCGCAGCGCCTTGATGGCGCTTGCATGATCGCCCGATTCCATGGCGCTGGCGGCGACAAGAAACGCCAGCGACGAGCGTCGTGGATGAAGCGGAGGAACCGCCATGAGTGCCTCCGCCTGCAGCTTCAACATATCGTCAGACTTCGCGATGATTGCCTCGTCGGCGCGAAGCACCGCGATCAAGCGCCTGAAAATCTCACTCTCGTTGGTGTTCGCTGACGGCCGTGATTCGACGTGGGCGATAAGGCGACTCAACACGCCGCTTGCATTGTCGCGCAACGCGGCGCTGGAAATGGCCAGCACCGTCATTTCCAGCGCCGGACCGCGAAGGGATTTCTCCTCCTCCAGCGCCTGCATCGCCGCATTTGGCGTGGCCGTCAGGAGCGCACGCAACACCGGGAAGGGAATCCGCGTGGAGCGCCATTGCTTCAATCCGCCGAAGCGAAAGGCTGCCTCCGCGACAAAAAACAAAAACAACGCAACAAGCATGATGCCGTCGCGTCCGTGCGCCAAAACCGCGACGATCAAACAGAGCGCGGGTGCGACGCAGCCCACGATAAAACGAAACAACACGTCGCTGTGCGACGGCGCCATTTCAAATACGTGGGAACGATCAACCAACGCGAAGGCCAGTTCGGAAACCTCCCGCGCGCGCAGACCGATCCAGATCAGGCCGACGAGCGCGGTGAAGCAGAGCATCGGGCTCAGCGCCGTGCCCCACATCACGAGCCAGGCGAAGCCGACAAACCACACTCCGTTCGCCACGGAGAGAAATGCGGAAGCGAGGAAGCGCGCGCGCTTGATGTGCGGGTCCCGCCGCGGGTGCACGAACGGCGGATGATACCGCTCATCAATCACGGGACAAACGGCTCGAACGGGGCTTCAGGATATTCGCTGTCGTTCCACGCCTTCCAACCGATGGGCGAATTTTCCTTCACGACACCCTGCAATTTGCGCAGTGCCTCCGGTGTGTGGAGAAAATAATCGGGGCCGTGGGTTGTTTTCCGCGCAGCGTTCGTGGTGTGCAGCAGGCCCGCGGCGGCGCCGGCGGCGGAACCGCTCGCCCACTCAATCGGGTGAAGCCGATAGGCGCTGTTTGTGATGAAGGTCTGCGCCATGTTTTTTCCGCAGGCCATCAGGTTGCCAACATTCTTTGATACCAGCGCCCGGTAGGGAATGTAGAACGGCGCGGGCCTCTCAAATCCCGGCTTCATGCCGCGCTGATTGCGAATGGGATGCACATCCGCCGCGTAGGAACCAATGCCGACGCTGTCGTAATACCGATGCGCGGGCCTGCCGTCGTAGTCGGGCGCCTGGGAATTTTTCCAGTGACGTTCGAGGATGCGAAAATTGTTCGGCCCCACGATGCGGCGCGCGCAGCGCACGTAGGGAAACTTCGCGAGGCCGTGTCGCGTTCCCATCATGTTGAGCGGATGATCGCCGTGCGGCAGCGTCGTGTCCCATGCAGTGGGCCGATGCGCCTTCATCCAGAAATACCACGCTATCGCATGCTCCTCGCACTTTGCCAGCACCGCGCGATCAACACCGCCCTGCCAATCGCCACGCGCCTGCGCTGCCGTTGCCGCATGATCCCGAAGGAACGACGCGTAGGGGTAGTCATTCCCCGGCTCCCAGTTCTGCATGGAAACATCGCCGCGATGCACCGCATCAAAATCATGCAGCTTCCCCTCGGTTTTCAGGCGGCGATAGGTCCACACCTTCTCCCAAGTGAATTGGCGAAGGGAAAAGTATGATTTCTCCTGCTCCGCGTAGTAGGAATCGAAGTTGGGCCAATGCCGCTTCAATTCATTTTCGGAATGCTCCTGCTCCGCATCCGTCATGCAGAACACGAACACCGTGGCCTGACTGGCGCGATCATCGGTGGCGGGAAGGTTTCCCCTGCCATCCACCTCCTCCGTTTCCAACTCCGCACCCTGCGTGTACTCCGCGCCCGATAATGCAACGACGTCAGCCAGTTCCGACGCATCGATGACCGTGAAACCCTGTTGAAAGTCCACCGGCTCCACGCGATGCACGACCTTTGCGAAGCGCCGCGAATGTGACGACGAATACCAATCCTGAATTTCATCGGAAAGGTAGTCATCGAACGGCTTGTAGTTCTGCGTGGGAATCCGCTCGATCAACGTCAGCGCGGAAATCCTTCCGTCGCGCGTCTCCACATTCTTCACAACCGTCAGCTTCATCAGCGTGATGTTCGGCTGTTCTTCGATCATGCGATCCAGCACCCACGCGGCGCTGCGGGGATCGAACGCCTCGCGGGACACCCACGACGTCCCATTCTTCGACATGCCCGTGCCCGGCACACCGGGATCATTCATGCGCCGCAACCACTGCAGGTAATCCTTCGCGTAGTGGTCGTCGGGGTCCTCCGCCATGGCCGTGCGACCGGGATCGAACCAGGCGTTGTCGATGGCGCTGACCCCCTGCGAAGTCGCCTGCCCGCCCAGCCAGTCGGTCGGCTCGATGAGGAGCACCTTCGCGTTGGGGGCGTTTCGCGCAGCCGCGAGCGCAGCCGCAGGCGCACTGAGCGAGCCTCCTGACACAACGATGTCAAACCTGAGCGATGAAGCGATGATGGCAGTCACGAAAGATGTCCGGTGCGAAGTGTGATCGAGTTCTAACGATGCGCTCCCGAAGGCCGCAACTGAATCGCTCAATGCATGCAATGGGGCCTTGCGGCTGGGCGACCATAATCGCACCATGTCGCCGATGATCAATCAGCACGAAATCTATCAGACAAGTTCCACCGACGAGGATTTTCTTCCCATCGTGGATGAGAACGATGTGGTGGTGGGGCGCGGACGCCGTCGCGACGTTCATTCGCAGAAGCTGCGTCATCGCGCCGTCCATATCGTGGTGATGAATCGCGCGGGGCAGGTGCTGCTGCAACTGCGGAGCCGGGGGAAGGACAGCCATCCCGGCTGGTGGGACATCAGCGTCGGCGGCCACGTGGATGTGGATGAGGACTACGATCAGGCCGCCACACGCGAGCTGCGCGAGGAACTCGGCATCGCCGCGCCGCTCGCCTGCATCGCACGACGCGAAGCGGCGCCGGACAGCGGTTGGGAGTTCGTCCGAATCTATGAATGCACCCACGATGGAGAAATTCCCTTCCATCGCGGCGAGATAGACGCAGTGCGCTGGGTGGACGTCGCGGAACTGCTCGCGCGTGGGCATTCCACGCAGCGCGATGATGAATGGCGCGTTACGGGCTCCGGCCTGTTGAGTTTTCACGCGTGGGCGCGCGGGAAGGAGCGCCGCGAACCGTGAGGAACGATTCGCTCACCATTGGCGAGGCGGTGCTGAAGAGCACCGAATACCTGAAGCAAAAAGGAGTCGATTCACCGCGCCTTGATGCGGAACTGCTGCTGGGGAAGATCATGAACGC
>JADZDZ010000070.1 GCA_020850785.1 Candidatus Sumerlaeota bacterium
AGGCGCTGCGGGAGGTTGATTGCAATCACCTGACCGGTCGCATGGACGCCTGCATCGGTGCGTCCCGCGCAAATGAATCCGGGGGATGCGCTGCCCAACTCGCGAGCGGCGTCCTCGATCCTGCCCTGAATGGTTTGCCTGGTTCCCGGCTGCCACTGCATGCCGTGAAAATCGGTGCCGTCGTATTCCACCAGAAGCGCCACGCGCGCCAGCGGCAAGCCCGCGGGAGTTTCCCCTGCCTCAGCCGGCGCGTTCATGATTTCGCGCCACGCCGTCCAACGCCTTGCAGGTCTTCAGCAGATCGCGCATTTGCGACAGTGGCACCATGTTGGGACCATCGCTTTTCGCATGATCGGGATCCTCGTGCGTTTCGATGAACAGCGCATTGACTCCCACCGCGCACGCGGCGCGGCACAGCAGCGGAACGTGTTTGCGCTGGCCGCCGGTTGCATTGCCGAGCGCACCGGGCTCCTGAACGCTGTGCGTGCCGTCGAAGCAAACGGGAAGGCCCGTTTGTTCGCGCATGATGACGAGTGAGCGAAAATCCGTCACCAACTGACCATAGCCAAAGGAACTGCCGCGCTCCGTGAGCACGATATCCTCGCACCCAACCTCGCGCAGTTTTTCCGCGATGTTCTTCACGTCCCAGGGCGCAAGGAACTGCCCCTTCTTCACGTTCACCGGCTTTCCCGCCCGGCCCACTGCGTGGACGAAGTCCGTCTGGCGGCACAGGAAGGCGGGAATCTGCAGGATGTCGCAGACCTCGGCGACCGGCTTCGCCTGATCCGCTTCGTGAACATCCGTCAAAATGGGGAGGTCGAACTCCTTTTTGATGCGCTGAAAAATTTTCAGGCCGCCTGCCAATCCGGGGCCGCGGAACGAGCGTTCGGAAGTTCGGTTCGCCTTGTCATAGGACGCCTTGAACACCAACGGAACCCCGACGGAGGAGCAGATCTCCTTCAACTGTTCCGCCATCTTCATCACATGGGTTTCCGATTCGATGACGCATGGCCCCGCGAAGACACACAGCGGTGCGTTGCCCCCGATGCGGACGTTTCCAATTTGAAACTGGCGCGTCGCGAGAAGGGACGCCATGTCGCCGTGTTGAGGAGTGGTAGTCAAAGTTCGCCGTTCGTGAGTGAAGTTTGGCGCAAGCGCGTCATGACTCCCTCTTCGATGATTCGCGCAGCAGACGCAAGAGCGCATTGACGCGCTCGGTCTCCTCCTTCGCCCAAATATTTTCCCTGAAGCGGGCGGCGTAGTAGAGCTTCGTCAGCGGAAGCAGGTCCGCGAGGGTTGATTCGGCGCCGACCACGAACTCCGCGAATTCCAGCGGCGTTTGCGCCGGGGATCGTGGGTAGCTCGCCTCCAGTTCCCGCAGCAGTCGCAGGTAGTCCTCAATGACAACCGATGGCCTGCGGCCGTTGGTGGAATCCTCCGCCTGCGAGGCACGCGCGCGCAGGAAGTGCCGCAGCTCCCGCGACATGAAGTAGAGCAGCATCACTGATCCGATGCAAATCATTCCAAGGAAGAAGCCGCGCTTCTGCCCCGTCGTTTGTGGCAGCACGGACACATTGTCCATGACGCGGAAGGCGCTGCGCAGATGAAGTTGATCCATCACGCGAAACACCGTCTGGAGGATCGTGCCCTGATCGCGCACATCGTAGTCGATCACGTTGTCATACCAGAAGAACTTGATGCGATCAACCACGCGCGTCATCCAGCGATACCACGTCATCGGGATGCGATTCGCGCCAATGCCGCTGTAGGGCGTGGGGTCGAAAGTCATCCATCCGACATTGGCAAAGTAGGCCTCGACCCAGGAGTGCGCGTGTTCCTGGCGAACGATGTAGTACCCGCCGCTCGACTCCACCCATTCATCGGTGGCGTAGCCGTTGACGATGCGCGATGGAATGCCCTTCGCGCGCAGCATCAACGTCATGGCCGTTGCGAAATACTCGCAGTGTCCCGCCTTCTCCACCGTGAGGAAGCGCGTCAGGTGGTCGGGACGAGTGCTGAAATCGACGTTCAGGCTGTAGGCGTAGGCGCGCTTGAGGTTCGATTCCAACGATTCTGCAATCGCCTTGGGGTCCTTCATCCCCTTTGTCCATTCATCAGCCTGCGAACGAACAGTTTGCATGTCCTGCACGTCTGGCAGTTGCAGGTAGGCGGGGCGCAGATTCTCGCGCAGGCCGCCAAGGTCACGACGTCGGTCCTGCATTCCCCAAGCCCTGCGAAATGCGGAGGAAATGATTTGCGAAGGATTCGTTGCCTGCGTGTCCCGCAGGTCTTCCCAATTCTCAACAGGGAGGAATGACTGCGTCGTGTACTTGAGGGTCGTGACCCAGTTGTTGATGGTGGCCTGAACTGATTCGCTGGCGTAATCCACCTGAACGAACAACGCGTCACGCTCGAAAGTGTAACCTGTCGTGCGATCAGGCCCGAAGAGGAATCCTTTCTTGTTCGGCTCCAGTTGGATTTCCATGTCGTAGGCACTGCGGGGATTGTTGTGGGCGGGATCGACGCGGAACGCGACGGTGCGACGGCGGTCGGGAAGGGCGATGCCATTGACGACATCAGAGCCTTTGCTCCAGCGGCGACCGTCATAGTAATCCAGCGCCGTGCCGCGAAGACGCAGCACATCGAGGGTGGGCTCTCCATCGCTCATCGGGAAGCCGCGCTTGGGGATCACGCGCATCACGATGGCGGGATTGGTCTGGATTTCCCCCATGCCGCTGAACTCCACGGAATCACTGAAACCGGAGGTCATCAGCGAGGGACTCTTCGGCGTGTAGGAGCTTAGGAACGACTGCGCCGGCATGCGCGGAATGAGGAAGAAGATTCCTGTCCCCACGATGATGATGAAGGCCAGTGCCACCATCAGCCAGCGACTGAAGCGCACGGACATGAACTTCCCATTCACCAATTCATCCAATCGTCCCAGCGCCTGAACCTCCTCCGGCGTCGGCGCCTCGCCGGGGTCGCCGGGCTTGCGATGACGGAAACCTTTAGGGTCGAGCGACGCCTCCGCATCGCGCTTCATCGTGAAGGTGATCAGGGCACCAAGAATGAGGAACAGGTAGATTGCGAGCGCGGGCGCGAAAAAGACCGACGACGTGGAAACGGATGCTGCGAGAATCTGGAAGAAGGAAAGGCCGTAAATCTGCAGCGTGTCGCGTGGCTTTTCCTCGGTCCAGATTTTGTTAATCTCAAGATAGAGGAACAGGTAGACGACGGAATAGAGCCGTTCACCAACGATGAACCATCCGTAGAGCGCCATGAGCAGCACAAGGATGCTGACCACGAGCCAGAACACATTCGAGATGGGTATGCGAAAGCGTCCGCGAAAAATTCCCAGAAAGAAGAATGAGAGGAAGAGAATCACCGCCACCGCGTGCAGGTCCGCAAACAACGCGAGCATCACGAAGGCGCAGAAGGCGGAAAGATACGTGAAGAGGCGATAGGTGCGGTCGAGACTCACGCGGCCACCTCCCTTACGGGGCGGGGCACCGTTGCGCGGCGTTCACTGAGCGCGTGGGTCAGTTCCGCATCAAGGACGGAAACGGGAATCGTATGAGCGCCCGCACGAGCATCGCGCGCGCCTGCCATCGCGATGATGAAGCGGGCAACCTCCGGCTCCGGAGGAAGCAGCAGCCTATCCAGCGCGGGATCGGGATCGATCATTTCCATCCGCGCCAGAGCCATCCTGCATCGCGTGAAATGATGCGCTCCCGTGTCGAACGGCACCACGCCGCTGGCAGTGCGCAGCTCAACTTCGTGCCCACGTTCGCACAGCCACCCGATGACGGAAGCGGCCAGCACAATCGCCTTCTCGAAGGCTTCCGCTGCCGTCGCACGCGACTCGCCGGGCACGCGGTTGTCCAGGATCACGCTCGCGCGGCGACGATCCTCGGATTCATACTCGCGCGCAATCAGCGCACCGCGCCGCGCGGAAATCTTCCAATGAATATCGCGCGCGGAAATTTCCGGGGTGTAGCGTCGCAATCCGTAGAGGCCGCTTCCATGCCCCTTGCGCTGCGATTCGAAATCACCCAACTCCGCCTTCGCCTGCTCCATCACGGAATCAACGTTGATCGTCTGTGGAAGTATCAGGAACTGGTGCGGCAGCTCCCACGTGAAGCCGCGCTGAATCAATCCGAAGGGGAAGCGCGTTTCCACTTCGATCATGTCGAGGTTGTAGAGCCCCCGCCGGGCGAAGCGCAGGTGATAGTGCTGGCGGGCGACGCCGGATTTGGACGGGACGCGCGCGAAGTAGACCGCGCCGGCGCGACGGCGTTTTGGAAATGTGTCGCGAATGTGCAGGCTGTGGCTGGAGGTCAATCGCTTCGCATTCGTCACAACAATCTCCACGGGAATCTGCTCCTGTGCCGTGCCGATCTGCGGTGCGTTGCGGCTCACCGTGATGCGCCTCAGCGTGTTCGTGGCAAGGATGCCGGACAGCAGGAAGAACGAGCACATCATCGCGAACACCATGAACAGCAACGGCGCCGCAGTGTTCAGTGCCGC
>JADZDZ010000071.1 GCA_020850785.1 Candidatus Sumerlaeota bacterium
AGCTTCGCAAGGTGAAGCCGCGCGACCTTCTCATCCAGCTCCTTCGGAAGCGTATAGACAGCGTTGTCGTACTTGCCGTTGTTCCGATTATCCCACAGTTCGATCTGCGCGATCGTCTGGTTCGTGAAGCTGTTCGACATCACGAAGCTGGGGTGGCCGGTGGCGCAGCCAAGGTTCACAAGCCGTCCTTCCGCAAGGAGGATGATCCGCTTGCCGTTCTTGAAGATCACGTGATCAACCTGCGGCTTGATGTTTTCCCACTTCAGCTTCTTCAGCGAAGCGATCTGGATTTCACTGTCGAAGTGGCCGATGTTTGCCACGATCGCGTTGTGCTTCATCTTCTCCATGTGCTCGTAGGTGATGACATCCACGTTGCCCGTGGTGGTGATGAAGATGTCGCCATACTTGCAGGCGTCGTCCATCGTGACAACCTGGTAGCCTTCCATGCACGCCTGAAGCGCATTGATCGGATCAATCTCCGTCACGTAGATCGTGGCACCAAGGCCCTTGAAGCTCTGCACGGTCCCCTTGCCCACATCGCCGTAGCCCGCCACGACCACCTTCTTCCCCGCGATCATCACGTCGGTGGCGCGCTTGATCGCATCCACGCAGCTTTCGCGGCAGCCGTAAAGGTTGTCGAACTTGCTCTTCGTGACGGAATCGTTCACGTTGATCGCAGGGAAGAGAAGCTCCCCCTTCTTCGCCATTTCATAGAGGCGATGAACGCCGGTCGTGGTCTCCTCGGAAACGCCCACGATTCCTTCCGCCATCTTCGTCCAATACTTCGGATCCTCGTCCAGCGTGTCGTTCAGCAGCGTATCGACAACTTCGATCTCCTCGTTGTCGCGGCAGATGGCGGGCTTGCGGCCCGTCTTCTCAAATTCAATTTCGCGCGCACGGCCGCGATGAATCAGCAGCGTCGGATCGCCGCCGTCATCAACGATCGTCGTCGGGCCACCCTCCGGGAACGCGAGCGCCAGCTTCGTGAACTGCCAGTACTCCTTCAGCGTCTCCCCCTTGAACGCGAACACCGGAACGCCCGCCTTCGCGATCGCCGCTGCCGCGTGATCCTGCGTGGAGAAAATGTTGCACGACGCCCAACGCACGTCCGCACCCAGCGCAACCAGCGTCTCAATCAGCACCGCCGTCTGGATCGTCATGTGCAGCGAACCCGTGATGCGGCACCCCGCAAGCGGCTTCTTCTTTCCGAACTCCTCGCGGCAGGCCATCAGGCCGGGCATTTCGCCCTCCGCGATGATGATTTCCTTCCGGCCGAAGGCCGCTTCGTTAATGTCGCGAACGACATATTTCGGGGCCTTGGCTGCGGAGCTCTTGGCGGCCTTCTTCGCAGCAGGGCGGGGCTTGGTGGCGACGCTCATAGTGTGCAAAATCCTTTGGAAATGAGGCCGCGACGCGGCCATATCAACGCATCATGATATGTTGATATGCCCCGGCGCCCGTCAAGGGGAAGTGCGCAGGGAAATGGAGCTGATTTCAGCGCACCTCGCCGAAGCGCCGAACTTTCCCGTGGGAACAGGGGGCGACTTGTGGCTGTCTAGCCGGGAGAGGTGACTTTACAATGAGGCTTTCCTGCCTGATTTTGGCTTTTGTAGTGGTGGTGATGACGTCCTGCGCGCGGGCGAACAGCAACGAACCTGCAAAGACTCAGGCGAAGGACGTGGTAACCTCCACGTCGCTTACCCTGTCGCCAAACGCGCAGAAGGCGCTGACCCAACTGAAGGACACCTCCATGTTCGCCGACCCATTCGTGGGAATCGCGGCGTCCCCCTCCCAGGAAGTCGTCGCCTTCGTGACGATCTTGAACGATGAGAACGCAGCCGTCGCCTTTCGCGATTTATATGCAACCGCGAAACGACCGGAGGGAAAACTGTACGGTCTTTGCGGCTTGTGGTATGTTGATCAGGCAGCCTTCAAGCGTGGCGTGGACCAACTGCGCGGCAGCACGACAACGGTTCAGAAGGTGAGCGGGTGCATCGTGGGAACTGCGGCGGTGGGCGGCCTCATTCGCGCGAACATGCCGGGACGCGTCGTGCTGAACGACCCCAACGATACGATCGACGCTTGGGTGAAGCGCCAACCCCAGCAACCGACAAATTATGTGCTGGATATCGAAGGAGGCGGCATTCCGTTCATGATGGGCGAACAGCGAAACAATCCCAAATTCGCATGGAAGTAGCGCCCTCATCGCCGCTGAAAGCAAAGACACTTTCCGATTGCACTGGGGGCGGGTTCTTCTTTGTCAACTTATTGTGCCTTGGAGTTTTTTTGCGTGGTTGCTGTTCGATGGGCCTTCGTAATAGTTGGCTTGTCCGTCTCAGCTTCGGCGATTGATGCTATGGCATTTTTCAAAATGACGTGGCCATTTTGAGGGTTGATCGCGCTTTTTTCAGTGGCGCGGGCGTCCCGCCCGCGCAATCTCTGGTTGGCTACGAAATTTCGGAAAATGCTCTAGCACCTCGCCACATGCCCAATTTCGATTTGCTCAAATCTGGGAGAATCAACGTATCTTTGTAGATAAGATTCCTTATGAACCCGGGGGCGTGCAGATTGGCGCATTTGGCGATTCTGCTGCTGCGGTATTCTTCGGAGTCCACGTTGTTCCTAACGGAACAGGTTCTCCGTGCAATGACAGTCATGTTTCACGCGACACCATGCAATTTGCAAAACAAGGAAATATATGAGCCACTCCAACCGATTCTCCCTGATTTCGGGACTTCTTGTTCTTGTCTCGTCATTTGCTTGTCAAGCTGCGGACCCCCCTTCCCTGCCGCCGACTATTTCCGTCGACGATTCCGTAACGTCCTGCGCGTCGGTTCGTGAGTTTGTTGACACAATTCGAAAGAATCCCGACCTCTCCGATGGCTTGGATGCGTCTGGCTCCCGGACTCGGCGCTTGTTTGTTTATGAAGGCTTCGAGCAGAGGTTCGAGCGGAAGGCGCTCCCTCCCGCAACGAAGATCCAAGGCCTCGACAATACCACAAATTTGGGCCCGCACGTGAAGAAGAAACATGACAAGCGAATTCGTTTCGATCAAAAACTGCCACTAAACTCAACGAACTTGGACAACGCGCTTTCGTTCGCGCACGTGAAGGGAATCGTAAATCCACAAAACAACTGGGTTACCTTGATCGATGCGGAACTCGAAAACGACAAGTGGCCCCTTAATTGGAATTTGGGTGAGGACGCGGCGAAACCCCTCACCGTCGAGCAGGTCGGCAAGCTCCTTCGCGAAAAGTACAAATGGGATTCCGGATGGATTCCTGATCCGAATTGGCATACTCTATTTGTCAGAGATCCAAGCATACAGGTTTGGGATGGAAACATCAAGGGTAAGAAGGTTCGCGATCTGGTGTATTGCATTCTGGACGAAAGCCTAAAGGAACAAACGGAGAATAGGAAGAATTTGGGCGGCGCCTTCCAAATTTTGCCCGTTGATGTGGATGCGTCTGGTATAAGGGCTTGGAATATTCTTTATTTCTGAAGATAACGCCGCGATGCCAACCCGCACGGTAAGAGCACGCGGCGGGGACGTGCCGCAAAAGCAGTCCTCATCCCTTCCCCGCGAAGGCCCCTCGCGTTAGGAATTGACAGCCGCGGGGGCTTGCGGTCGGGTGGCGGGTTTTGCGGGACGCGGAAGACGTGTCGCCGTTCGCAGATTCTCTTCCGCATGGGGAGCAGGCAGCAGTGAACTCAGGAAAATTGATGGTGGCGTTGGCGGCGATGGTCGTTGCCAGCGCGGGATTCGCCAACGCACAGACGACGCGCATCCGCCTGATGGCGGCGAACATCACGAGTGGCAACAACCAGTCGTATGATCCCGGCCATGGAACGCGCATCTTTCAGGGCCTCGACCCCGACATCATCATGATCCAGGAATTCAACTACGGTTCCGATTCCACGACGGACATTCGCAACTTCGTCAACCTCGCCTTTGGCTCCTCGTTCCAGTATTTTCGCGAGGCCGGTGGCGGCATTCCAAACGGAGTGATCAGCCGCTATCCCATTTTGGAGGCGGGAGAGTGGGAAGACACCAATGTTTCCGACCGCGAATTCGTCTGGGCGAAGATTGACGTTCCCGGCGACAAGAACCTTTGGGCAATCAGCGTGCACCTGCTAACGTCGAGTTCCTCGAACCGCAACAACCAGGCGACGCTGCTGAAGAACTTCATCAACGCGAAGCCCATTCCCGCCACCGATTATCTGGTGATCGGCGGCGACTTCAACACCGACAACCGAACGGAATCCTGCATCAACACGCTCAGCTCGCTCGTCGTGACCAGCGGCCCCTATCCCAGCGATGGCACCTCCAACAGCAGCCGGTTCAACACCAACGCGGGACGCAACAAACCCTACGACTGGGTGTTGGTGAACTCGACCCTCAGCCAGTACGGCACGGGCGTTGTGATTGGTTCGCGCACGTTCACGAACGGACTCGTCTTCGACAGCCGCGTCTATTCACCTCTCTCCGAAGTGTCGCCCGTGCTAAGCGGCGACAGCGGCGCAACCAACATGCAGCACATGGCGGTTGTTCGCGACTTCCTGATACCAAACGCCACCGCAACGCCGTCCCCCACGCCCTCCCCAACGCCGTCGCTGACACCAAGCCCAACGGCCAGTTTCACCCCCTCGCCAACCATCAGCCTCACGCCGAGCCCCACCCCCTCGCCGACCCCAAGCCCAACACCCGCGCCGGACAACGCGGCCTGGATCATCCACTAGCCGCATTGCCTTTGTGCCCCGGTGCGGACTTTGCACACGATGGGAACCGTCACGCACGACCATTCCCATCATAGAGGCCGGCCACCATGCCGCTGAGTCATTACATTACTCTTGGAAAATCGGGTTTGAAGGTGAGTCCCTTTTGTCTGGGGGCCATGACGTTCGGGCAGGACTGGGGAGCATGGGGCTCAACGCCGGAGGACAGCGTCGCCATCATCGACCGCTACCTTGACAGCGGCGGAAACTTCATCGACACGGCGAACGCCTACACGCGGGGCCACTCGGAAGCGATCCTTGGCGACCACCTGTCCAAGGATAAAGGCAAGCGCCGTCGCACCGTGCTGGCCACGAAGTTCTTCGGCTGCATGGAAAAGGGGGACCCAAATGCCGGCGGCGGCGGACGGAAGAACATCATTTGGTCCTGCGAGGAATCGCTGCGCCGCCTGAAGACCGACTACATTGATCTCTACTGGC
Organism: Candidatus Sumerlaeota bacterium; assembly: GCA_020850785.1. Lineage (GTDB taxonomy): Bacteria > Sumerlaeota > Sumerlaeia > SLMS01 > SLMS01 > JADZDZ01. The sequence goes on from JADZDZ010000071.1 coordinate 5,215, forward strand.
TCCATTGCTGGGACTATCACGTGCCCATTGAGGAAACGCTCCGCGCCATGGACGATCTGGTCGGCGCGGGGAAGGTCCGCTACATCGGATTTTCCGACGTCCCCGCATGGAAGGTTACCCAGGCGCAGATGATCGCAAACTTCAGAGGCTGGGCGCCGATCACCGCGCTTCAGATCGAGTACTCATTGCTGGAGCGCACCGTGGAAGGCGAATTGATGCCGATGGCGCGCGAACTTGGAATCGGTGTCACCCCCTGGAGCCCGCTGAAGGGCGGCGCCCTGTCGGGAAAATATCGCCGCGACAACCGGGGGGAAATCAAACCGGGGCGCGGCCCCTGGGTGGAGGGAACACTCTCCCAGGACAAAACCTACGACGTCGTCGATGTGCTCATTGCCATCGCGAAGGAGATCAACTCCACGCCCGCGCGCGTCGCATTGAACTGGGTGCAGCGCCAACCGGGCGTCACTTCCACGATCATTGGCGCCCGCACGATGAGCCAGTTGGAAGACAACCTTGCGGCGCTGGATATACAACTGAGCGAGGATCAATTGAAGCGACTGGCGGAAGTGTCCGAGCCGAAGCTCAACTTCCCGCACGGATTCCTCAAGAACTCACCACGCTTTCGCAATCCATCCGTGATGGTGAATGGCGAATTGGCGGACGACAATCCCGTCGCGCCAAAACCCGGCGAAGGTTGGTGACCGGCGGGCCTCAGCCCTCGGCCGCTTCCCCGCCCAGCGTGACGTCCTCTTCCTCCGCGGAAAGGCTCAGGCTCTCCATGCCGGGGTCTTCCGCGGTTTCCTTTTGCCGCTCGATCACGGCGCCAAGCGTGCGAAGCTTCTCTTCCATCATTTCGTAGCCGCGATCAACGTGGTAAATCCGGCGCACTTGTGACGTGCCGTGCGCCGCAAGCGCCGCCACGATCAACGCAGCGCCCGCGCGCAGGTCGCTCGCCATCACCGCGGCCCCTTCAAGGGCGGGCACGCCGCTGATTTCAATCTTTCCCTTTTCCGCCGCGCGAATGTTCGCCCCAAGGCGGTTCAGTTCCGGCACATGCTTGAAGCGTTCCGGATAAATCGTTTCGCGAATGTGCGACGTTCCCGGCGTCAGCGCCAGCAGCGCCGTTAGCTGCGACTGCGCGTCCGTCGGGAAGCCGGGGAACGGCTCCGTCACGATGTGCAGCGGCCGCTTCTCCTTCTTCCCGCGCGTGATGTGAAGCACATCCGGCTCCGGCCAATCCATCGCCGCCCCCCACTGCTCCAGCGCAAACAACGTGGACGCGCAGGCCGTCCGCTGCACGCCGCGCAACGTCACGTCGCCATGCGTCGCCAACGCCGCCACCGCGAACGTCGCGGCCTCGATGCGATCGGGGCACACCTTCCAGTTCGTCCCGAAAAGTTTCTTCACACCCTCGATCTTCAGGATGCCCGTCCCCTGGCCGCTGATTCGCGCCCCCATGCTGTTGAGGAAATTTGCAAGCTCCAGAATTTCCGGCTCGCGCGCCGCGTCGTCGATGATCGTCGTCCCCTTCGCGAGCACCGCCGCCATCATCACGTTGCATGTCGCGCCAACGCTCGTGCCATTCGGCCCCATCAACGACAGCCGCGTCCCGACCAGCGAATTGTGCATCGCATGGATGTAGCCATTGCGATGGTGGTGGCGCACCCCCAGCTCCTCGAAGCCGCGCAGGTGAATATCCACGGGGCGGTCGCCAATCGCGCAGCCTCCCGGCATCGAAATGTGCGCCTTCCCAAGCCGCGCAAGCATCGGCCCCATGGCGTAGAAACTGGCGCGCATCCGCACCATCAGGTCGTAGTGAACGGAGTCCACGTTGAAGGCGCGCGGATCGATCTTCAGCGTTCCCGCGTTGAAGGTCACCTTCGCCCCAAGGTGCTGGAGCAGCTTGATCATCGCACGAACGTCCCGCAGGTTCGGAACATTCTCGATGTATGAAGGCTCGTCGCTCAGCAGCGCCGCGGTCATCAGCGGAAGCGTTGCGTTCTTCGATCCGCTGATGTTGACGATGCCCTGCAGGGGGCGCGCGCCCCGAATCTGGTACATGTCGAGCGGTAATGGCATGACGGTGGAGGCTCCCGCAGGGTGTTGCATCGCACCACCGGCCGTCCCGCCGCGGGCGCGCAACCAACCCCGAATGTTGGTCGTCCGCGAGGGTCATCATGGCAGGGAGAACACTGTCAATATCGACGTGAGAAAAAAGAATCGCCGCCGCCGATTCCTTGCGCCGAGTCCGCCGAACCCAGCACGCGAACATCCCCCGTCGTAGCCTTCAATCCACGCGCGCGCAGAACGCGCCCCGCGGAAGGAGGAGGACACGCCCATGATGAACAAGCAGGACTTGGCAGAAAAAATTATCGCCATGAATGGCGAAACCGTCAGCAGGTTGGAAAGGTGGTTCGCCCTGTTTGAACGCCGCCTCGCAAAGGCGGAGGAAAAGGGTGCCGATGTTGACCTGAAGGAGATCGTGAACTTCACCAAGGCCCTCGGCGAAGTCATCGACCTCGAAATGACGATCGAAAAATATCTGGAGGAGGATGGGGATGATGAGCAGGGAACCGTGGATCCTGAAGCTCTCCGAAAACTGCTTTCTGAGTAGGATTGCAAAACTCACCGCCGCCCAGCGCCGCGTGGCGCTCATGGCGAGGATGTACGCCGACGCGGAGTTCTTCGCGCGTCAGGCGCTCGCGGAACACTGCCGACTCCCGTTCGCGCAGTTCCATCGCGCGCTCTTTGCGTGGCACGAAGCCATGGGAGGACCCCTTCCCGCGCGGCGCGGCAAGCGTCACGTGCTCGCCGCGCCACGCGGGTGCGCAAAATCAACCATCACCAGCCTGCTGCTTGTGCTCCATGACATCATCTTCGAGCGGGAACGTTACATCATCCTGATCTCCGCAACGGACCGCCAGGCACGCCAGCGCCTGCGCGCCATCCGCCGCGAACTGGAGAAGCCCGCCCTGCGCGAACTCCTTCCCGCCAGAAGCGCGCACATCAGCCTTTCCGCGCGCTCCCTGACCGTCGGGCGCGTGCAGGTGGATGCCTTCGGCGCCGGCGCCGAAATGCGCGGCCTTGTCAGCGACGGCTACCGGCCCACCAAGATCATCCTCGACGATGCGGAGGCCTCCCGCGCCGCAGACTCCCCCTCCGCGCGGGAGAAACTCGCCGAATGGCACGCCGAAGTCGTGGAGCACCTTGGCGACGTCTATACAAACATTCTGGCCATCGGCACCGTGCTTCATGAGAAGGGACTGATCGCATCGCTGCTTCGCCGCGCGGACTACGAAGGCATCCTCGTGAAAAGCATCGAGGCCTTCTCCCACGACGAGGACTTCTGGAATGAGTGGCGGCGTCGCCTGCTGGATTTTTCCAACACGCGCCGTCGCGAATCCGCCCGCGACTTCTTCCTTGCCCATCGCACCGCCATGGAGGCGGGAACCCGCGTTGCCTGGCGCGAGAAGGAGGACTACGAGGAATTGTACGCGCAATTGACGCTGCAGGGAAGGCGCGCCTTCTACCAGGAAAAACAGAACACCCCACTGGGACCGCAGGAGGCCCTGTTCCAACCGGAACGCGCACTGCGCGCGCTCGTGAACGATGGACGCCTCCAGATTCATTCCCGCGAATCGCTCGTGCGAAGCTACGACGCCCCCACCCATCACGCGGCACGGCGCTTCGGATATCTGGACGCCGCCCTGGGAAAGGGATCACGCACTGCAAAAGGGGACTTTTGCGCGTTGGCAACCGTGATCCTGCTGCCGGACAACAGCCTCGTCGTCGAATCGCTCTGGGCGCGGCGCGCACCACCCACGGAGCAGGTGGCGCGGCTCTTCGACGCACACCACGCGCGACCTTTCGAACGCCTCGCCATCGAAGGCACCGGCTTTCAGGAACTCCTGACGATTCCCATCGAGGAGGAACGAACGCGACGCCGCGCATCGGGGCACCGCTTCGACCTCCCCGTCGACGTGGCGCTTCCGCGCCGCAGCAAGGCCGCACGCATCAGCGCCCTCGAACCGCTCCTCACGAGCGGCACGCTCGCCCTGTCCCCGGACCTTGACGAGGAATTCTGGGAGGAACTCGCCAACTGGCCACGCACACGCCATGACGATGCGCTGGACGCCGTCGCCGGCGCGATTGAACTGGCGATGAACTGCGCCACGCGCACCAACAATGACTGGGAGGCGGGACAGCCGAGGTCGAAGGCGCGAACCTCCAAGTATTGAACGCGTTCCTCCAACGAAAATGGAGATCACCTTGCCACAATCTCCCCCTGCGAACCAGCGTGGCCACGGCACCACCACCCCGGAAGGCAAACGCCGCATGCACCATCCTCCGTCGCGTCCACGCCGGTTCGCACTGATCCTTCTCGCACTGCTCTGCGCCCTCAACGTCGCCGTCGCGCAGCCTGCGGATGAAACACTCGTCCACATCGAAAGCGGCAAAATCCGCGGCGTCGTTGCGGACGGCGTGCTCTCCTTCAAGGGGATTCCCTTCGCCCAGCCTCCCGTTGGCGAACTGCGCTGGCGCCCTCCGCAACCAGTCGCCCCGTGGGACGGCATCCGCGATGCGAAGGCTTTCGGCCCCGACCCCGTCCAGATTGATTGGGGAGCCACCGAAGTGCGGAAGGGCACGGCGGAGGACTGCCTCACCATCAATGTGTGGCGCCCCGCAGCGGCTTCATCGAAGCCCCGTCCCGTCATGGTGTGGATTTACGGCGGCGGCCTCATCAGCGGCGGCGCTTCGCTCTATTCCGGCGATGCGCTCGCGCGCCGGGGCATCGTTGTCGTCGACTTCAACTACCGCGTGGGGCGCCTCGGATTCTTCGCCCACCCTGCCCTGTCGAAGGAAACCCCCGACGAATTTCACGGCAATTACGGCTACATGGATCAGCGCGCCGCGCTGCAATGGGTGCAGCGCAACATCGCCGCATTCGGCGGAGACCCCCGCAACGTGACCATCGCAGGCGAATCCGCCGGCGGCGGCTCCGTCCTCGTGATGCTATCATCGCCGGAAACGCGCGGCCTCTTTCATCGCGCGATCATCCAATCCGCCGGCATCCCCACCGCGCGCGAACACGTCACACCGCTTACACCCCTCGCCACTGCGGAGGAAATCGGGGCGCGATACGCACAATCGCTCGGAATCACGGAGGAAGGCAAACCCGCGCTGGAAAAACTGCGCGCCCTGCCCGCCGCAAAGCTCGCGCAGGACATCGACGTTGGTCAGGTGCTGATTTCCATGGTGGGTGGCCCCTCCGCGCCCGGCATCGCCCATTGCATCCTTGACGGAAAGCTGATCGTCGAATCGCCGGAAGCCGCCCTGCGCGCGGGCCGCTGGGCCAAGGTTCCGATCATCTCCGGCGCCACCGATTTCGACATCGCGCTCTCGACCGCGAAAACGAAGGACGCGCTGTTCGCGGAATTCGGCGCACTCGCCCCGCAGGCCCGCGCCCTCTACGACCCCGACGGCGCCACGGACTTCAACCCCCTCGTCCAAGCGGTTTCCGCCGACCGCGTCATGGTCGAACCATCACGCAACGCTGCGGAACTCGTCGCCCGCGCCGGCCTGCCCGCCTACCACTATCGCTTCTCCTACGTTGCGGAACAACAACGCGGCAAGGCTCCCGGCGCCACCCACGGCGCGGAGATCGCCTACATCTTCGGCATCATCGAAGCCCTCCCGAAAAACGCCGTCGGGAAGCAGGACATCGCCATGTCGCAAATCCTTGCCCGCTACTGGGTCAACTTCATCAAAAGCGGCGACCCCAACTCCGACGGCCTTACGCCGTGGCCGCCCTACGACCCCGCGAAGGCCGAGGTTCTCAACTTC
>JADZDZ010000072.1 GCA_020850785.1 Candidatus Sumerlaeota bacterium
GCGGCGTCGATTTTGGCGAAGGTGACGCGTGACCGGATGATGGATGCCTATGCGGAGGAGTTCCCCCAGTACGGCTGGGAGAGGAACCGGGGCTATCCGACGGCGGATCACTACGCGGCGCTGGCGGAACATGGGCCGACGATCCTTCACCGCATGACGTTTCAGGGCGTGGGATTTTTCGCGGAACAGCCGCGGCGCTCCCCGACCTTTTTGTCGATTCGCGAGCGGCTTGTGTCGATTACCGTGGAGCACGAGGGGGAGACGCGGGAATCATGGCGGCGAACGCTGGCGGAACACGAGCATCGGCTGCCGCCGCCGGACCTGCAGGAACTTCAAATGTTGATCGAGGAACGCCTCGCCAAAAAGGGACTCTGATGACGTATCGCGCGCGCATTCATGTGATGTTGAAAAAGGACGTTGCCGACGTGCAGGGCATCGCCATCCAGCAATCGCTGCACCGCCACGGTGCGCCGGTGAAGGAGGTGAAGGCGGGGAAGTATTTCGAGATCGAGTTGGACTGCGGTGATGAGGCGACGGCGCGCGCGAAGGTGGAGGAGTTGGCGAATGGCACCTTCGCCAATCCCGTCATCGAGCGGTACTGGTATGACCTGGTGGCTGACAAGTAGCTGGAAATGGTGCGTGGGCGGAGACGCCCTCGCCGCCAAGAGCGCGCGTTCCGCTACTTCATTTCAGCGATGCGTGGATGTATTGTTTTGCGTTGTCGAAGAATGAAACGGTGATGGCTTTCCTGACGGTTTCGGGGACTTCGCTGAAGTCGGCTTCGTTGTGTTTCGGCAACAGCACCTTGCGGATGCCGGCGCGGTGGGCGGCGAGGCACTTCTCCTTGATGCCGCCGACGGGCATGACGTTTCCACGCAGGGTGATTTCGCCGGTCATTGCGACATAGTCCTTGGTGGGGCGGCCGCTGATGAGGCTGGCGAGTGCCGTTGCGATGGCAACACCGGCGCTGGGGCCATCCTTGGGCGTGGCGCCGGCGGGCACGTGAACGTGGTATTCGAATTTCTTGAAGTCGTCGGCGTTGAGTTTGAATTCCTCGTGGTTTGAACGCAGGTAGGTCAGCGCGGCCTGGGCGGACTCCTTCATGACGTCGCCAAGCTGGCCGGTGAGTTTGAGGGCGCCTTCGCCGGGGTAGCGGGCGGCCTCGATGAAGAGGATGGCACCGCCGACCTGCGTCCACGCGAGGCCGATGGAGACGCCGGGGCGGCCCATGCGCTCCGCGACTTCCTGGAAGCTCTTTTTCTTGCCGAGGTATTTTTCCAGATTCTGCGGGGTGATGGTGACCTTGGTGGGTTTCTCGCGCTTTGCGGGCGCGGGCGTTTCTTTTTTCTTTTTGGACTTCTTTCCGGGTAGTGGCTCCCTGCGGTCCTGTGCGGATTCGTATTCCGCCACGCTCATGGCCACCTTGCGGCAGACTTTGCTGATTTCCCGCTGCAGGTTGCGCACACCGGCTTCGGATGTGTATTCGTGGATGATGTTCTTGAGGGCGGGCTTGGTGAAGACGAGGTCCTTGGCGCGCAGGCCGGAGTTTTCGCGTTCGCGCGGAACGAGGTAGCGCGCGGCGATTTCCTGCTTTTCGAGGTCGGTGTAACCGGCGATGCGGATGATTTCCATGCGGTCGCGCAGCGGTTCGGGAATCGCGTCGATGGTGTTTGCCGTGGTGATGAACATGACCTTGGACAGATCGACGGGCATGTCCATGTAATGATCGGTGAAGTGGAAGTTTTGTTCGGGATCGAGGACTTCGAGCAGCGCCGATGCAGGGTCGCCGCGGAAGTCGGAGCCGAGCTTGTCGATCTCATCCAGCATGATGAGGGGATTGTTCACGCCGGCGTCCTTCAGGGACTTGATGATGCGTCCCGGCATGGAGCCAACGTAGGTGCGGCGGTGGCCGCGGATTTCCGCTTCGTCGCGCATTCCGCCGAGGGAAAAATTCTGGAACTTGCGTCCCGTGGCGCGGGCGACGGATCGGCCGAGGGAGGTTTTGCCAACGCCGGGAGGGCCGGTGAGGCAGAGGATCGGGCCCTTGAGGTTCCCCTTCTTCAGGCGGATGACGCTGAGGAATTCGAGGATGCGTTCCTTCACCTGTTCGAGGCCGTAGTGGTCCTCGTCGAGGATTTGGCGGGCCTTGTCGATGTCGATGTGGTCATCGCTGGAAACATTCCAGGGGATGTCGAGGATCCATTCCAGGTAGGTGCGGATGACGCCGTATTCGGCGGCGGCGGTGGGCATTCCCTGCAGGCGGCTGAGTTCCTTTTCCGCCACCTTGCGGGCGTGGTCGGGCATCTTGGCTTCCTTGATGCGCGCGGCGAGCGTGTCCAGTTCGGCCTCGTGGGGGTCTGCTTCGCCGAGTTCCTTGCGGATCGCCTTCAATTGCTGGTTCAGGAAGAAGGATCGCTGGCCGCGATCGACCTCCTCGCGCACCTCGTCGTTGATGCGGCTGCCGATTTCGAGCATGTGGACTTCACGGCCGAGCAGCGACTGGACCTTGCGAAGGCGGGCCTTGGTGTTTTCCTCCTCCAGGATGGGAAGGATGTCGGTGGCCTTCACGGGGAGGTTGGACGCCACGAGGTCTGCCATTTTTCCGGGGCCGTCAACGTTCATGGCGGCGACGGCGAGTTCCTCGGAAAGCGCGGACAGGTTGATGGCGCGCTGGAGGTTTTCCAGCGTCAGCTTCATCATTGCCTCAACTTCGGGGTCGCCGGTTTTTGCGTCGCGATCCTCCAGCACCTTCACGCGGCCGCGAAGGAATGGTTCGGTGGCAACAAGCTCCTCCAAGCGCACGCGGCAGATGCCATGCAGCAGCAGGCGCAGTGAGCCGTCGGGAATGCGGAGCATTCGCAGGATGCTGCAGAGCGTCCCCGTGGAGAAGAATTTTGACGCGGGTGCGCCGCTGCGCCCGTTGCCGTTGTCCCCGGCGGCCTGCGCGGGTTGTTCGCCGGCGATGGGGTGAAAGATGGCGATCATGCGATCGCCCTTCATGACGCTTTCAACGACGGCCTTCGCGCGTTCGTCGGAGATGACGACGGGGGCAATCATCAAGGGGAAGACCACAACGCCCTCAAGGGGCAGGATGGCAAGCTCACTGGGAACGTCGGGCTGGGAGAGCACGGGTGCCGGGACGCTGGTTCCTTGTGATACACTATGCGGGTCGAACTTCACTGAAAATCCTTTATTTGGGGCAGGTGCCGGGAGAGCATCAAATTCCGCGCCACCACGCAAGCAAGATTGGGCGGTGATGGCGCCGGGCGGGGCGCGGCTGCGAGGGGCGGTTCGGAGCGGCAAATTTCGCCACGAAAGTCGCGTGCGGAAGCGGGCCGGGCGGGGTTGCGTGTGGGCGTTTCCGACGGCGACGGAAAGGTGTATAGATGTCTATACGAATCGATCGGCGGTAATTTTCTGCTATCCTTCGCTTGGATGCGGGGTAGCATGGGGCCATGACCTCCCACGTTCTTTCCGTCATCACGCTCGTGGTTCTCGTCGCCGTGATTTACTGGCTCGGCGGGCGGGGTTTTGGGCGTGCGCAGTCGCAGGGGTGGATTGACCGGATGCGGCATCATCCGCGGCTTCATGGCTGGCTGGAAAGGAATCACAGCGCGTTGCGCGCGTCGGCCCACTATATTGAATTCGGCGGCTTGTTTCTTGTGCTGTACTGGGTGTGGGATGCGCTGTGGGGGCCGGGAGGCTTCCGGGTCCGCGCGTTGCCCATGGTGGTGATCGCGCCGCTGTGCGCGCTGGCGGCCCACTTGGATGAATTGCACCAGCTTCGCAGCGGCGGGCGGCAGTACCGGCGGGAGGATTTCCTGCATTCCTGCAAGGGGATTGCGCTGGCTGCGGGGATTGTGGTGCTGCAGGACGTGGTTCGGCGCCTGCTTTGAACCGGCGCGCCCCCTCATTCCGGCCTTGCAAACAAAGGGGGTTTTTTTCTACGGTGCTTCCCCACCGATCAAAAGACAACACACCCCATACCTGACGAGCCAACGCCCTTTCATGTCGCCGAGTGGTGCCACCACGGAAACGCTTCCGAGCGAGCAGACCGCCACGCTTGTGGAGAACGCCCGCCTGTATGAACTGATTCTGTTCAACGATGACGATCATTCCTACCAGTACGTGATTGAGATGCTGGGGAACCTGTTCGGGCTTAGCCCGCAGGATGCGTTCAGCATCACCTACGATGTGGACTTCATTGGTCAGGCGGTGGTGAAAACGTGTCCGCTTGAGGAGGCGATGATCGGGCGCGATCAAATTCACAACTACGGGCCGGATCACCGGCTGGAGAATAGCAGCGGGAGCATGCGCGCGGCGGTGCAGGAGGTGGGCGAGTGATGTCCCAATCGACGCAGTTGCATCGGCGCGAGGCGGCAAAGCTGCCGACGGTGGGCGTGGCGGTCATCACGATCAGCGACACGCGGACGGAGGAGACGGACGAATCGGGGAAACTTGTGCGGCAGCTTCTTGAAGCCGCGGGGCATCGCGTGGATGTCTATACAATCCTGAAGGATGAGCCTGATATGATCAGCGCGGAGGTGCGGCGGCTAACGGCCGAGGGCGCGGTGCAGGCGATCATCACGAACGGCGGCACGGGAATCGCGCCGCGTGACGGGACGTTCGAGGCCGTGAGCGGCCTCCTGCAGCGGGAGCTTCCCGGCTTCGGGGAGATTTTTCGGATGCTGAGCTACCACGAGGTTGGCGCGGCGGCGATGCTGTCGCGCGCGGTCGCGGGGTTGCGCGGGAAGACCTTCATCTTTTGCATTCCCGGAAGTGCGAATGCGGTGCGCGTTGCGATGGAAAAATTGATTGTTCCGGAACTGGCCCACCTGGTGTGGGAAGCAAATCGAAGGGGCTGAGGCTTTCGCGACGGCGGGAAGTTCCCGGCTGGCGCCGCCGGTTGGTTTACGGAAAGGCTAGCGTCCCCCTGCCGTCTCCGTGGAGTGTGAAGGGCTGGCGGCAAAAAATCTCAAAGGACTTTGATCCCATGAAAAAGATAATCGCAAAGTTTGGAATGGCAGTGATGGCGGCGGCGCTGGTGGCGGCTCCGTGCATGCTGAATGCGGAAACCCCGCAGGAACTGATGGCACGCATGAAGGCAAAGAGCGATGCGCTGACGTCGTGGGAAATGAAGATGGAAAACAGCACGAAGGCGTCGGGCTTCGAGACGCTGGGAACGATCACCACCATCAGCAAGCGCGATGGCGGCGTGGTGAAAAGCTATTCGGAAATGACGTCGGAAACGAAGATGCAGGGGATGCCGTCGCAGAAGACGAACAGCAAGGTGATCAGCGACGGCAAGACGATGTGGGTGGAGATGAAGCTGGGCGACAAGGTGACGGTGATGAAGTCCCCCTACAAGGTGGATGCGACCAGCATCGAGGGCCTGCAGGATATCATGAACGAAGGAAAGTGGGAAGTGAAGCCGAATGAAACCGTCGATGGCCAGGTTTGCAACGTGCTTACGGGGACGATGGAAATGGGCGGCCAGTCCATCACTTCAACCTACTGGATCAGCGAGAAGACGGGGCACTTCACCAAGATCGTCGTCGGTGGTGGCGCATTGCCGGCGGAGAACGTCACGAAGGTGACTTCCTTCAAGGAGAATCCCCCTGTTGATGATTCGAAGTTCAACTACACGCCGCCAGCGGGTGCGCAGGTGATGGACGCGGCAGCGATGGGCGGAGGAGCAAAGGCGGCGGCTCCGGCGGCTCCCGCGACGAAGTGAGCCGAGGTGGATGATTCATTTCCGGCCGCGCCCACAACGGGCGCGGCTTTTTTTTTCCGGCGCCCACAAAAAACTGGCGCTTCCTCGCGGGGAGGTAACACGGTGCGGACATGATGCCCACCAATAAAACCCTTCTTCGTTTCCTGCTTGTCGGCGTGCTTGTGATCGGCGCCGTCATCACCGCCACCGCTGCGGTGGTTCCCACGTCGCGCACGGAATGGCGTAGTGTGTGGGTGACGCGCTTTGAATGGACGAGGGGGAATCGTCGGGACA
>JADZDZ010000073.1 GCA_020850785.1 Candidatus Sumerlaeota bacterium
AAGGTGTCCGACCGGGCGCGATCGTAGCGGTCGTAGGCCTCCTTGAAGCGCTTCACAATTTCATCGTCCTTCAGTTCATCGTTAAGCACAAGGTCCTTGTAGCGGTTGTCGCGCACGTTCAGGCTGAAGAGCTGCAGGTAGTCATACCAGCGCTGACGTTCCGCGAGCAGGCGTTCAAGGTCGCCCCGGATGCCCGTGGGGAACGGGCCCGTCGGCTGTTGGTTGAAGGCTTCCAGAAGGTTCTTCTTCTTCTCCTCGCGAAGCTGCGCGATTTCTGTCGCGGCCATCTTCGATAACCCGAAGCGGGGATCGCCCTCTGCGGACAAGATGCCTTCCAGCTTCTGGATCACCTGATCGTAGAACTTGATCTTGTTTTGGTCGGGGTTGGCCTTAAAGTCCGCCAGCAGACCAAGGTATTCGTTGTACAGCGTTGAAACCTTGTCCAGCGTGGTCAGTCGGCGATTCACGTCGTCGCGGCCCGTATAATCCACCGCGACCGCGTTGCGCAACTTGCGAACCTCCTCGATGCTCTGGCCGTCGAAATCGTAATAGGCCTTCAGCAACTGCGCGTGCGCGCGGGCCGATTCCACCTTCGCCATGTACTTGGCGATGTCGTTCTTCAACTGCTCGTCATTGGCGGTCTTCGCATTCATGCGATCAATGACAGCAGTCAGATCATCCGCCGTCTGCACGTAGGTGGTGTTCATGTCCTTCATCGCGGCGTTGTAGGCATTGAGCAGCTCCTGCTTCGCCTTGATGCGATTTTCCGCCGCAGGAAGGATCGTGGAGGCGTTTTCAAACGCATCCTCCGAGGCCTTCTCGCTGGTCTGCTTCAGGATGGCGATCTTGCGAAGCGCCTCATCCCAGTTCTCCGCCGCTTCCGCGCGTTCGTAGTCGTTCTTCGCGGCGGAAACAGCCTCGCGGAAACGACGTTGCACGTCGCGTTGCACGTCCGTGGCGCGATTGCCGATCTGCGACGTGTTGAAATCGAGGGTCTTCGCTGCGATATACGCACCAATGTAGTCACGCGCGTCGAGGCGCTCCTTCGTGGCGCGCAGCTTCTGCAGGTCTTCCTGCAACGCGCGAATTTCGCCCGCCTGGCCTTCTGGCGGATTCTTCGACAGGCGAATCAAGACATCATTTGCATCCTCGTAACGACGCTGCGTGACGAAATCGAGCGCCATCGCGGTGTCCACACCGGCTCCTGCCTTGCTGCCCGATCCGGAAGAACCGCCGGTCGTTGAGGCACCGCCGGTGTTGCTGGCTGTGCCCATCGCCTTCGGCCCGATGTAGCCCATCTTGTATGCGAAATAGCCGCCCACGCCCACCACCACCAGCACCAGCATGATGATGACGAAGCGCGCCGCCGTGGCCGCGCCCGATTCCTTCGCGTTGGAAATATCAGGCCAATCAACGAAGTGGAACGTGAAGCTGGAATCGCCAATATCGATCTGATCGCCGTCCTTGATGAATGCCTTGCCGATGCGGCGGCCATTCAACTGGGTGCCGGAATCCTGCGACATGTTCTTAAGTTGGATCTTCTGGCCCTTCAGGAAGCGGATTTCCGCATGGACGGGTGAGGCGGTGCTGTCGATCACCCGGATGTCCACCTCGCCTGCGTCGGTTCCAATCAGGACCGCATCCTTCTCGATGCCAAACTTCACGGCATTCGTCACGGAACGCAGCTCCAGATACGCGTAGGCGCGCTTGTTGGATCGCATCTCCTGCACCCCGCCACCGCCGCCCGCGAATCCTGCGGCTGCGGGACGGGGTTCGGACTTCTGGCTTGCTTCCTTGAACATCGCCGCGATGTCGGGATTGTTCAGGTCCACCGCGAGGGTTTCGTTGCCAGACTGCGCCGCCTTCTTCACGTGGAACTTCACCGCCACATAGCCAAAGTGAAGCGTCGTGCCATCCTTCAGTTGAACCGGCTTGTTCGGCTCGATCGGCTTCTCATTCACGAAGGTTTTGTTCTTCGCGCCCAAGTCCTCCACGTACCAATCGTCGCCCTCGCGCTTCAGCGTCGCGTGGTTGCGCGAAATGCTTTGGTCATCAATCTGGATGTCGTTTTCAGGAACACGGCCAACGGAGTTCGTGTCCTTCGTCAGTTCAAATCGTTTGCCGCTGGCCAGCAATATGTAGGCGTCGCTCATGAATCTTCCTTCTCAGCGGTCGCTGATGATGTTTTTGGCGGTCTGCTCTCGTACAAGGTGGCTGTAGACGAACCACTCATCGAGGAACACGAATTCCTCCGGTTCCATTCCAAGAGTGGCAAATTGGTAAAGCTCGTCGTTCTTCTTCTGGGCGCCCTTCCAGTCGCGGTTGTCGCGCAGGCGTTCAATTTCCTTCCAGCTCTGCATGAAGAAGCCCGACTCGCTCTGGCAGTAGTCGTAGATTTTTTCCGCCTTGGAGAAAATGCGCAGGTAATCGTCATCAAATGCCCACTTGTCCGCGACCTGCAGCAGGCAGAGTGCGCGATGGTAGCGATTGAAGGCGCGGAAGAAGTTCCACTTATCCTTGTAGTAGTCCAACTCCGCCATCTTGTACGTCATCAGGTCCGGAATCAGTTTGTCCGCTTCCTTCTCCAGATCCAACGCATTTGCAATCAATGCCTCGTTGTCTTCCTTGCGCTTGGGCGGTGCCATGTTCTGCTTTTCCACCAGCATGCGAATGGCCTCATCTACGCGATCCGCCTGGAACGCGTAGTCGCGCGCCGTGAAGATCGCGAGCGATTCCCCCTTCTTCTCCTGCCGCATCATGTAGTGCATGTATGGCTGGTCGCCGATGTTCATGGTGAAGTCGGCCCATTGCTGGTTGTTGTCGAACTTGGTCCACTTTGCGCGGTCAACCAGCGCGCCGAGCATCTTGGAGATGCGCGGCTTCGAGGCGAAACGCATGTCCGGCGATTTCAGGTCAAGGCTGACGACCTGAATCGGCGCGGAGGTGGGAAGACTGTCCCAGACTTCGATATAGAAATCGAAGTGGATTGGCGCTTTTTCCCCCAGCTTGGCGTCATAGCCCGCGCTCTTGCCAATCAGGCCGGGAGGGGTTTCGTTATACAATTGATCGTTGTCGTAGGAAACCCAGCTGACGTAGTAGTTGCCGAGCACCAAGGGCTGCTCTCCCTTGATGAGACGTCCGTTGCCAAGACGTGGGTTGTAGTTCGACCAGTTGCGGTTGCGGTAAACCAGATTTGAGAAGGGGTCCGGTGGCAGCACACTCGCTGTTGCAAGCTCGCTGCGGTCCTGATAACCGCCCTTCTTCGCGCCGGGGCGCACGGCGGACTGGAAGCTGTAGAAATAAGGACGTGGTGCGGGGGCATCCTTGTCCTTCGGAATGTAGTTGTTCGTCGGCCTGTCGGAAAAATCGCCGGGAACGGGGAGGTTCACCTGCGGCAGGCCGCGAAAGCCAAGTGTCTTGATGCCGCGCAGCGTGTTGATCACCACCGGCGTCTGCTGCTTCTGCTTTTCCTTTTGGTAGTTCACGCCGTAGTAGACGAAAATCAGGAGGAGGACGAGGCTTGACGCCACGAGGAGCAGCGCGCCCTTGCGGCGTCCCGTGCGGACGGACTGCTGCATGTCCAGCGGCGCGGAGGCGTTGCGAATGGTGACCTCTATCGTGGTGTCGCCAATGCCAATGCGATCGCCCTGGGAAAGCAGCGCCTTCGTCACCGAATTGCCGTTGTGCTGCACCTTGTTGATGCTGCCGAGGTCCACCACCTGCGCGGTTTCGTTACCAATTTCCAACCGTGCGTGTTTGTTGGAGACGGTGGGATCGTTCAGGCGGATGTGGCATTCCTGATCGCGACCAATGATCGTGGTCGCGCCCGAGACCCGGAAGATGCGGCCCTTGTCCGGGCCGCCGATCACTTCAAGTTCAAGTTGTATGTCTGGCATGAGAAGTTTTCGCCGCGCCTGTTATTTGACTTTCCGGAATGCCTGAATCATCATGGGGCCGATCAGCACGAGGAAGATCGACGGGAAGATGAACAGGATCATTGGAATCAGCATCTGGGTTGGCGCTTTGTTGGCTTTTTCCTCCGCCACCTGAATTCGGCGGAAGCGCATGATTTCACCCTGCATGCGCATCACTTTTCCGAGCGGCGTTCCCAGTTCCTCCTGCTGGATCAGCGCCGTCACGAACGAGCGCATTTCCATCAGGTCCGAGCGGTCCGCCAGTTCGAGAAGGGCCTTCTTGCGCGAGCGACCGAGTTGGAGCTGCTTGAAGAAGCGCTTCATTTCCTGCTGCAGTGGTCCCTTCGTCATCAACTCGGACGCGCGGTCGATGGCCATGGTGAACTCCATGCCCGCCTCCACCAGCAGCGTCATCAGGTCGAGGAAATAGGGCATCGCGCAGAAGATCGCCCAGCGGCGCTCATTCGTGATCTGGTTCAGGTAATAGAATGGCGCGATGAAAAGGACGCCGCCAAGGAACAGGCTGAACAGGACGATGTAGTTGCGATCCACGTTCGGCAGCAGCACCACCAGCGACATGGGCAGCGCGATGCCGATGATGAACAGAACGATGTGCGACCCCACGTATTCCTTCGGGGTGAACTTGTCATCAAGGCCGGAGCGATTCAGGTTCCGTTCCGCCCACTTCAGGTAATTTCCCAGGGGAAGTGACTGAACGACGTCCGTCAGTTTCCCCATTTTGCGTGCCAGAGGGAGCATCAGCGCGAACACGCCAACGTAGCCAAGGTCCGACTGCTGGAACTCCTCGCCGATGTCGCGGAAAAGCCATGCGATGAAGAACGCAAACGCCGCAAAAGCCACGGCGGCAACCGCCGCAAGCATGTTGGGATTTTGTATGAACTCAGTCATGAAAAACCTTTCGCATCACGGCAACGTGTCGGCGCATCACAGCTTGATGTCCACGATCTTGTTGATGACGTAGTAACCAATCGCGTCCAGAACGATCACCATCACCAGAATGACGAAGCCCGCCGTCGTCGTGAACAACTGCGCCGGCAGGTTGGGATCGATGAAGAAGAGTATCAGCATCAACGCGAAGGGGGCGCTTGTCAGAATCAGGGACTGCGTCTTGCCTTCGGCGGTCAGCGTCTCGATGCGGCGCTCAACGCGGAAGCGCTCCTGCACCATCAGCACGGTTTTCTCGCAGACCTCGATGATGCCCTCTCCCATGGAGAAGATCGTGTTGATCGAGGCCACGAAGAGGTGAAGGTCCTGCACGGGGATGCGCTTTGTGAGGTTCTCCAGCGCGCGCTCCAGCGAAAGGCCCAGGGAGACTTCCTGCACCACGAGGCGGAACTCGCCCGCGAGCGGGTCCTGCGACTCGTTCACCATCAACTTGATCGCGTCGATGAAGGACAGGTTTGCCTTCACGGAGTTTGAAAGAATCTGGAGCCCGTCGATCATCTGCAGCCGGAACTTGTAGATGCGGCTGGCGTATGCGCGCTTGATGATGATGTCGGGGATGAAAAAGCAGGGCACGGAGAGAAAGATGATCGGAATGAACTGCGCCTGCATGTTCGGGAGGCCGATGCCCACGAGGAAACCGACTGCGGCGCCGAAGCCCATGCACGCCAGCTTCAGCGTCATGATGAAGGTGGCCGGCATGTAGATGAACATTTCGCCGAGGGTCGCCTCGCTGGCGCCCGCGAAGCGCTTTGAATAGGCCTCGCTGCCCGCCGCCATTGCGGAGGTGAGCGTGAAGCCGCAAAGCCCCACGCTAAGCGACGCCATGATCAGATACGTCACAAGCCATGCATTGGTGGTTGGCAATTGCATCATGATGGTCAGGTTCCCGCGTCCGTGGACGGCTGGAAGATTTCGAACGGCACTTCGCCGCCGCGTTCCTTGTGGATGCGCAGGAAATTGGGAATCGTGCCCACGGGGATGAAGTCACCCTTCATTCCGCCCTTTGCATCCAGCGTGTATTCGAACTTGTAGATCGACTGCGTAACGTACTCGTTTCCGTCGAGGCCGAGCACTTCGACGATCTCCCCAATGCGGCGGCGCCCGTCGGGGAAACGCTCCACGAACACAACAAGGTTCACCGCGCGCGCGATCTGTTCGCGAATTGCCAGCAGCGGCAGGTCAAGCCCCGCCATGAGGCACATCGTTTCAAGGCGCGTCAGCATGTCTCTGGCGCTGTTTGCGTGGCCTGTGGAGAGCGAGCCGTCGTGGCCCGTGTTCATGGCCTGAAGCATGTCGATCGCTTCGCCGGAGCGGATTTCGCCGACCACGATGCGGTCGGGGCGCATGCGCAGTGCGTTCTTCACAAGGTCGCGAATCGTCACAGAGGTCGCGCCTTCGGTGTTCGACGGCCTTGTTTCCAGCGAGATCACGTGCTGCTGCTGGAGTTGAAGTTCCGCAGAGTCCTCGATGGTCAGGATGCGTTCGTCGTCGGGAATGTAGGAGGAAATCACATTCAACAGCGTCGTCTTGCCGGAAGCCGTGCCGCCGGAGATGAAGATGTTCTGGCGCATTTTGACGGCAAGTTCCAAAAATTTTGCCATGCCGGGGCTGAACGAACCCTTGGACATCAGGTCCTTCGGTGTCAGCGGCTTTGCGGGAAACTTGCGGATCGTCAGCACGGGGCCAACCAGCGACACCGGCGGGATAATGGCATTCACGCGGGAGCCATCGGCGAGGCGCGCGTCCACCATCGGGCGTGCCTGATTGATGGGGCGTCCCAGCGGCGCCACGATGCGGTTGATGATCGTCAGCAGGCGTTCTTCGTCGATGAACTGCTTGTCTGTGCGGACGGTCTTGCCGCGCCGTGCGACGAAAATCTTCGACGGACCATTGACCATGATTTCCTCAATCTCATGATCTTCGAGGAAATCCTGAATGGGACCAAGGCCCAACGCCTCGTCCAGCACGTCCTTCAGAAGTTGCTTCGGCGACACATCGTGCTGAAGCGACCCGCTCTTCTGCAGGTCGTAAATAATCTGGTTCGTGATCGTGCGGGCGCGGTTCCACAATTCATCGTCAGCCATCTTGTCCGCGCTGACGGTCTTCAGGCGGATCTTCTCCACCAACTGCTCGTGGATCGCGGCGCGAAGCTTCGTGTAGGAATCCGAAGCCTCCATCCGCTTCTTTTTTCCGCTAACGAAGGGATTCTTGGCGCCCTGCACGGCGCCCGCCTGAAGGGTCGCGCGGTTCAGTTCGACGGTCTTGCCGCTTTCCCCCTCCTGCCGGGGCTCACGCGGGGGGCGCGAAACTGTCGACGGCCCTCCACCGGAACCGGGAGGACGCGGCACCGCGCCTTTCTGCTGCTTCATGGATTCAAGTTGTTCGGGTGAATATTGCACCGTGGCATTGTCCGGCACTGTTGGCGCGCCGGGGCCTCCGCGCTGCCGCATCGCCTCAAGCTGTTCTGGTGAGTATTGAACCGTCGCATTGGAGGGCACCGGGTCGCCGGCACCCGCTGCGCCCGCGTTCTGCATGCGGCGCAAAACTTCCGGGCTGTATTCCATCGTGGCGCCCGCTTCCAGCGGACTTGATCCACCGGGAATTTGCATCGTCGCGCCGCCCATTGGCAGCCCTTCGTACTCATCGCCCATCGGCGGCGCTTCGTATTCAAGCAGCACATCGCCAATGATGATCTTGTCGCCGTCGGAAAGTTCGCGCGTGTCGGCCACCTTCTCCGCGTTCACGTAGATGCCGGTTTTGCTGCCCGCATCGCGGATCGAGTAGCCGCCGGGCCTGCGAATCAGGTGGGCATGCTGCTTGGAAACAGTGCCGCGCGCGATGACCATGTCGCAGTTCTCGTCGCGCCCGATTGTAATGATGTCCGCCGTGCAGTCGAACGAGGCATCGAAGGAGTTGTCGAAGGATTTTGCTCTTAAAACGGGAAAGGCCACGTCACGATCCTATTCACGCAATTGCGCCGCCTGCTCAATCTGGCGCGAATCCATTCTGTTCAATTCACGCGGCCTTTTTCAACACTCAATCCGCAACCGGGACCAACCTTTTTTGCCGTCGTCCGCGGCGGCGTGCCGCAAAAAATTCATTCTATCCCAATAGGTGAAGTGGCACGGGCGATTTTGTCACCCGTGCCACCCCGGTTTCATTCACGACGATGCGCCTTACTTGGCGCCCGTTCCGAACTTGTCTTCCGGTGCGGGTGTCAACGCCGGCGGAGCAGGAATATCCTTCTCCCAGCCGAGGTAGTAACCCACCGAACCCTTGCGATACTGCGAATCGCGCTCGTAGTACTGGCGTGCGCGGTCGGCGTTGTCGCTGTGGCGCTTGCGGTTTGCTTCCGTCCAGATGTTCGGCGACGTCGGCGTCACGAAGATGAAGGAACGCACCTGCGTGCCCTGACGTGCCTGGAACTTGAAGAACAGGTTGATGATCGGAATCTTTCCGAGCAGCGGCATTTCGTTCTTCGTCGTGGAGAACAGGTTCGCGTTGCTGCCGGCGACGATGATCGTCTGGCCGTCGCTCACTTCAACCACGCTGGACGTGTTCACATCCTTCAGCGAGAAGATTTCGTCGTCGCTGCTGGTCTGGTTGTTTGTCGTGGCCTTCGTGGAGGTCGTGATCTGGATGCGAATCTTGCCGTTTTCCAGAATGAACGGCGTCGCGCTGACCTGAACGCCCTGCTCGATGTTCGCCACGGAGGTCGTGTTTGCGCCCTCAAGGCTCACGAACGTGCTAAGGCCGTCCTTGAAGCTCGCCGTCTCGCCGCTGACCACCGAGAGGTGCGGGGCCTGATAGTGGACGACGTAGTCCTGCGTCTTGGTTGCTTCAATCTGCGCGAGAACGTTTCCACCCGGATCCCAGGTCACCAGCAATTCATCTTCGCCGTAGCCGGCGTTGTCCGTGCCGAAGTCAAGGCCCGTGCCTGCACGGCCCCCTGCGGCGCCCGGATAGTTGAACAGGTATTCGCGCGCGGCGTCATCACCGTGGCCGTTAAGGCGCTGCACGGCCTGCGCCGTGTAGAAGTTGCTGATGATGCCCGTCTGCGGGTCCGCCTGCTCGACTTCGCGGAGCAACTGGAAGTCGATCGAGTTGAGCTGGTTGTAGATGTTCGTGCCGCGGCGGTCAGCCTTCGACATGTCAACGGTCACCAACACGACGTCCAGTTCGATGATCGGCTTCTGCAGTTGGATGTGGCTGATCACGTTCGGGAAATAGAGCTTCGCGATCTGTTCCGCTTCCGACTTCTCGCGGTCCGTTGTCGCGACGCCTGTCAGCCAGGCGCTGATTTCCTTCTCGTTGTTTTCCTTCAACTCTGCCTTGATCTGGCCGAAGTTGCGGGCATCGAAATCCTGACGCAGTTGCGCCAGCATCTTCTGCTGTTCGCTCTGCGTGATCTGCGATTCCACGAGGTCAACCACGTTGAAATTCTTGATGATGGTCTGGTAACGCTGGTAGTCTGCCATCGAGACGATCGTGCCCTGAACGACGAGGAGGTCGCCGACCTGCGAGGCGCTCACGCCGACCACGTCGCTCAGAAGCTGGCGAAGGGTCTGCAGGTCCTTCGCGACGTCCTGGCTGGAGACGACGAAGCGAATCAGGCGAACCGAGCCGTCATTGAGCATTGCACGAAGGTCGGAGGTGCCCGCCGCCTTGGAATGCACAAGGATGCCGTTGCCGTCAGGGGACACGGTCGCCGTGATGACGTTCGTGTTGCTGACAGCGATGCGCCCAACGCCCTGAATGCCCAGATACTCGTCCTGGTCGACTTCCTTGCGCACCACGCGCTCCGGTTCCTGAAGCGTGGTCTGTGCTGCTGCTGCCGCCGGTGCCGGCGCTGCAGCCGTTGCCGCTGGTGCGGCGGGTGTCGGACGTGGTTCGTTGTCCGTTCTGGTGTTTGTAACGCCCTGTGCCGCTGGTGTCACTGGGGGGACACTGCCGACTTGGGCCAGCGCCGTGCCCCCGCCAACCATAGCGAGCGAGGCCACAAGTAATGCCTTGTATGCCTTTTTCATTCGATACCCCTTTCGGTATAGGTTTTACTGCTCCTACTATTTTCCTGCACCGGAAAGCGGGTTCGCATTCCGGGTTTATTCCTTGAACTCCTACCTCATCCGATCACTGCGCTCAGTCTGCAGACGCGACAACTCTGTCAGATTCAGCACATCCTGATAGGTCACTTCCGTGCGTGGACTGATCGTGCCCGGATCGGTCTGCTTGCGAAGCAACAGCGTGAAGACCGCCGTGTCCGTCAGGTTGCCGCCTTCCCTCAGGCCGACGCGCATGGCGAAGGTGAGGATTTGCGCTTCCCGCGGCGTCACTGCGATGGTGATATTCTGCATTCCGCCGCTGCGGCGCGGGCGCGCCATGTTGATGCCCGGCGTTTCGACGAAGTCCTCGCCGATCGCCAGCACCTTCACATTTTCGAACATATAGACAGTGGTCGGGCGGTAGGAGAATTCCTCGATCGTCTGCGGCCCCTGATTGGGAACCGTGATCGTGCGCACCGTCTTGTCCGGAACCTGCAGCGTTGCGATGATGTCCACGCGATCGCCCACGCGCAGGAAGGAGGTCAGCGAGCCGCCCTTTTCGATGTCGATGCTGATGGCGCGCTCGCCGTCCTGCAGCTTCGTGTCAAAGGTGAATGTCTCCACATTGGAAACATTCTTTTCCACGCTCTGGTCCAGAAGCACGTCGTTGGGCTGCATGTCTGCGGCCACGCGGCTTCCGACGTAGAGGCCCTTGTCCTGCGGGCGTGCAAGGCCGCGAATCTTTCCCGCCGTTGCCGCGTCGATGGTCGCTTCACCGATGTCCTCAATGCGCAGCGCCTCGCCCTTCTTGCGCTCGGTCTTCAGCACCAGCACGGTCGTCATCTGCGTGCGCTGCTGCTGCGACTTCAAATACTGCTGAATTCCCAAAAACGCGAAGATACCAAAAACAACCGCGATAATGATCGGCACTTTCGTCTGCATGGTGGTTCCTTAGGCTATTTGAATTTCTGGAGAAGAACGATCAAAATCCCCAGACACATCGACGTTCCGAAAGGGATGCGCTGGGTCATCAGCCCCAGCACGCCAACCGGCTGCTTTCCAACTTCTGCATCCTGCGATTTTCTCAACTGACGATTCCTGTAGCTTTTCCAGACGATGAACCCAAGCCCAATTATGCCTCCGATCATCAGAGCATAATAAAGGATTCGGAACGTATCTATAGTTCCCACAAGCGCCCCGATGGCCGCCGCCAGCTTCACATCCCCCCCACCCACGGAGGGACGGCCGCGGCTCCAGCCGGTGATCAGGTAGGGGATCATGAAGCACCCCCCCGCGATCAGCGCCGCCTTCAGGGCGTCGATGAAATGGGCTTCCAAAAGGGCCAGAAACAACCCCAGCAGGAGCGCCGGGATCGTCAGCCA
Source organism: Candidatus Sumerlaeota bacterium (assembly GCA_020850785.1). Classification (GTDB taxonomy): domain Bacteria; phylum Sumerlaeota; class Sumerlaeia; order SLMS01; family SLMS01; genus JADZDZ01. The sequence goes on from JADZDZ010000073.1 coordinate 11,305, forward strand.
GTTGTAGATTTTGCCTTCCTTCAGTTCCGTATAGATGATCACCGGAACCATCAACAGAAGGATGATCGGTTGCAGTGGTGGCAACGCAGGCTTTCCATGAAGGGGTCACGGCGTGGTGATGCCCTTGTGGAGAGTGGGCGAGCTTCTGCCCTCAGCTAAACAAACGACAGCAGACCGTAATAGGACTGGACGCTTTCATCCCATCCCCAGCTTTACACAGTCCAGCGAAAAAGTTGTCTTCTAAAAAAAGAAAAGGCCGCATCGAGCGATCGATGCGGCCTTTTGGGAGGATAACCTTAGTTCAGGTTAACTTCTGTTTCGGCGGCTCCACTCTCGGTCTGGGCCATGTCCGGCTTGTCCGAGGTAAGCTTTCCTGTTTCAGCGATCTTCACCTTCTCAGTTGTCGTCGTGCTACCGCTGACCTTGTCAACCGACGTCTTGACCTGGCTGCGAAGCTGACCACCGAGGAGCATGAAGGCAAGGATGCCCGCAACGGCGATGAGCACGAGGATGATGACGTACTCCGTGGAGATGGCGCCCTTGCGGTTGTTGCGTGTGATGAGGTTCTTCATGGTTTTCTCCTGATATTCCAAGTGGAAGAGTTTGCGAGATCAAAACCGGCGCCCGGCTTGGGTGCGCCGGTCAGCCTCTTGGGGTCCTAACAAGAACTGGATAACACCTAATCTTCGCCCCTCAAGGGCACCCACTGGGTGCAGTCCTGATTTTGGGGGTGGATTTTTCTGCTTTCCAGTTTCTGAACGTGAATTAATGGGCGGTTTTTCACCAGCGTCAACACAAAAGGGTTCGCGTCTCGCATTTTTCCTGATTTAACGGGGCAAATTCCCTCCCCTTGACCCCTGACGCCCTCCCCTTGGACCGTTGGGGATATTGAAGCTAGTCCACATACCCTCCCCATTTTTGAGGTTTTCCCATGATTATCGGCGTTCCAAAGGAAATTAAGGATCAGGAATACCGCGTTGCCATGACGCCCGCTGGTGTCAAGGAACTGACGCGCCGCGGCCACCGGGTGATTGTCCAGACCCGCGCCGGCGTTGGCATCGGCGTCGAGGATTCCGCCTTCACCGCCGCCGGGGCGGAAATCGCCGATACCGCCGAAGAGGTCTTTGAGCGCGCCACCCTGATTGTTAAGGTGAAGGAGCCGATCAAGTCCGAATACAAGCTCATTCGCCCGGATCATGTTCTTTTTGAATACTTCCATTTCGCATCGAGCAAGGACCTGACGGATGCGATGATCGCCAGCAAGGCCACGTGCCTGGCGTATGAAACGGTTACCGGCCCCGGCGGCCATCCGCTGCTGACGCCCATGAGCGAAATTGCCGGACGCCTCTCCGTGCAGCAGGGTGCCAAGTATCTGGAAAAACCCTCCGGCGGTCGTGGAACCCTTCTTGGCGGCGTGCCCGGCGTGAAGCCGGCCCGCGTGATGGTGCTGGGGGGCGGCGTCGTCGGCACGAACGCGGCGAAGATCGCCGCAGGCATGGGCGCGCGCGTGACCATCCTCGACATCAATCTGGAGCGGCTTCGTTATCTGGACGATGTGATGCCGAAGAACATTTCCACCCTCTATTCCAACGAGCACAACATCGCCAGCCAGCTTGACCGCGTGGACGTGATCATCGGCGGCATCTACCGCAGCGGCGCGCGCGCATCGCACCTGATTCGGCGCGAGCACCTGAAGATGATGCCCAAGGGGGCCGTCGTCGTGGACGTCGCCATCGATCAGGGTGGCTGCTTCGAATCATCGCGCCCAACCACCCACAGCGACCCGATCTACGAAGAGGACGGCGTCATTCACTACTGCGTCACCAACATGCCCGGCGCCGTGGCCCGCACATCCACTTTTGCACTCACCAATGCGACGCTCCCCTACGTCATCTGGATAGCGGAGCAGGGATGGCCCGATTGCGTTACGGAAAACGAGCACCTTCGCCACGGCCTCAACATCGCCAAGGGGAAGGTCACCCATCCCGGCGTCGCGGAAGCGTACGGCCTCCCGCTGGAAGCGGTGGACGCGGTCCTGTAGGAAATGAAGAATGCGGCGCGGGCGCATACAAACGCCCGCGCTGCGGAATGTTCCGAGTGCGTTATTTTTCCTTCCGTCGCATTCGGGCGATGAAGAATCCGTCCGTGTTGTGTGTGGAAGGAAGCATTGTCAGTGATGACCTGTCCGCGCTTTGCGAAGCGCGGATTTTTTCATTCTGGAAGGGAAGCCAGTCCGGCGCAAAATCGGGAAAGCTGCGCTGCAATTCCGCCATCATCCCCGTCGTCTCCTCCGGCTCGAAGCTGCACGTTGCATAGACGAGAATCCCACCCGGCTTCACCAGCGGTGCGTACAGCGCAAGGCACTCGCGTTGTTGCGCCGTGGTCTCCGCGATGCGCGCATCCATCGGCCCGCGCCATTGAAGCGTTGGCTCCCGCCGCAATCGACCGAGCCCCAGGCAGGGCGCGTCGATCAACACCGCATCGTAGGGCGCAAACATCGCCGCCGTTCCGGGCCACGCAATGCGTACGTTTGTGAGTTGGTTTCTGGGGATGCGCTGTTCCAGCGGCTTTAGTCGTGCGGGATCGGTGTCATGCGCGTACACGACCCCCTTGCCTCCCATCAGCGAAGCCAAATGGATCGTCTTCCCGCCGGCGCCCGCGCATGCATCCAAAATTTTCCATCCCGGCTCCGGTGCCACGGCAAGGCTCACCAACTGGCTGGCCTGCTCGTGAATTTCGCACCAGCCTTCCTTCATCGCCGGCAGGTCCTTCAGCGACGCCTTCTTGACGAAGCGAATGCAGTCGTCGGAGTACGCGCCGGGAGACACCTCCAGCCGATGCTCACGCATGTGCTGCAAGACATCCTCGCGCGATTTGCGGTGACGGTTCACGCGCACATCCAACGGCGCCGGTTGGTGGAACGCCTTCGCCAGTGCCACCGCTGCGGCCTCGCCCCGCTCTGCGGTCCATCGTTGCAGCAATTCCGGCGCGATGGAAAACTCCGCCGCCAATTGGATCGCTCGCGGCGCGTGGGATAGCGCGGGGTCCTTGGCCACGCGTCGCGCGAAATCGCCAACCGTCGCGGAGAGGGCGTCCAGTTCCTCCTTCGTGGCAACGCCCTGTTCAGCGGCATGGTCCATTGCGGTCAAGGTGAGGGCCTCCGCCTTCCGCGACTCGGCGCCCAAGTCCTTCACCAGCCACAAATAGGTCGCCAGCGCCGCTTCCTCCAGCGGAGGCGTTCCTGCGATCGCCTCCATCAGGGACGGCGCACCCGATTGGCGCTCCGCCCATTCCCGCAGCATCAGCAGTTGCGGGCGCCGCCGCAGAAGCGAATAGAGCGCCGCAGCGAGGAACATCCTCCCCTTCATGGCGATTTGCGGGCGTGTGCGAAAAAAGCCCTCCACAAACTGATCGGTCGGCGTCGTTGTGCGAATCACCGCGTAATAGAGTTCCGCCAGCCGCCCGCGGAGGCGGTCGTGCTGTTCAGATTCGGGAATGGATTTCTCAGGTGCCACGCGCTTCGCTTTTTCTTTCCATTAAAGGTGGGTATTCATTTCTTTTTCCTGCCCGACTTGACTCGGAACGGACCATGCGAATGAACTTGCTGGTTGGTTATAAACCACGGGAGTTTGTTTTGTCCGACGTCTTGACCATCAACCATGAAGTGCCGGATTTCACGCTTCCGGCGGATACAGGAGGAACCATCACGCTGAGCGATTTTCGCAATCGCCAATCGGTGCTCCTGTTTTTTTATCCGGCGGATTTTACTCCCGTCTGCACTTCGGAAGTTTGCGCCTTCCGCGATGATTATGAACACTTTCGCGCGCGCAACGTCGCTTTGTTGGGCGTCAGCGGCGACTCGGTTGAAACACACCAGCGCTTTTCCAAGGAATGCCGTCTCCCCTTTCCACTCCTAAGCGACCAATCCTACAGCGTCGCTCGCGCCTTCGGCGCCAAGGGGCTTCTCGGAATGCGCCGCGCCTACTACCTCATCGACACCCGCGGCGTCCTCCTTTGGCAACACTGCGAATGCCTTCCGGTCTTCCGCCTCTGCAATTCCCGCCTTCGTGACGTCATCCAGCGCAACCTCCCCGAACCACAATCCGCCGGCACCAATCACGACATTCCCCTCGTCTCACCGCCGCACCTTTAGTTTCCGATCTTCGCGCGCCTCTCGCGCTCCATCCGCTTGGCCTTCGGCGCCACATACTGGACATAATACCAAATCCCCGCGCCGAATAGTGGCAGCGCGAGCACGAACACAATCCACAACGCCCGCGCGACGCCGCTGCGAAATGTCCGCAGCACATCCGCGATCACCAGAATATCCAGCACGATCACGGCAACGTAGAGCAAGTCATTCAATGTTCGCTGTCTGCTCCTTCATCGACTCCGCAAGGTTCTTTAGCTCCAGCACCTGCGTGATGATATCCAGATCGCGCGACTTGCTGCCGATCGTGTTCACCTCGCGCAAAATCTCCTGGTTCAGGAACTCCAGAGCGCGCCCCTTTCCCTCATCACTTTCGTCGGAAAGAATGTCGTTCAGGCGGGAGAGATGCGCGCGCAGTCGGATGATTTCCTCCTCAATGTCCGCCTTGTCCGCGAATAGCGCGACCTCCTGTTCCAAACGCCCCGCGTCCAGCGCGGCCCCCTTTGGTCCCAGCAATTCCGCAATGCGCTCCTGCAACTTGTCACGATACTTCGCCGCCAGTCCCTGACGTCCGCGATCCACGATTCCAAGCGCCGCCGTCATGCGCTCGTGGATTCCCCGCAGCGCCGCGCGCAGTGCTTCGCCCTCCCGCCGACGATCCTTCTTCAGTCCCTCCATCGCCGCATGGAACGCCGTGGCGAACAACTTCTGCAGCGCCTCCGTTGCGGCGCTGTCCTGATGAGTCACGATGATGCCCGGCACCGTCAGCAGGTGCGCGAGCGACGACGATTCATTCCTATCACGGCAGAATTTTTCAAGCATTCCCAGCAGCGGGCGATTGATGTCATAGTGCTCCGCAGCGCCGGGAATCGCGTCGAATCGCGCGGTCAGCACAACCTGCCCGCGGTGAATGCGCTTTTGCAACTCCGCGCGGGCGGAGGGTTCCGCCGCGCTCAGTTCCGACGGGATTCGCGCGGACACGTCCAGAAAGCGATTGTTGACCGAGCGCAGCTCCACTGTCACCGCGCCCAGGGGCGATTCCGCCCGTCCTGATCCAAAACCTGTCATGCTGTTCATCAAGGGTTCACCTTCACCGTGGTCTCCGCTAGAATTCGTATAGATGTCTATACTTGTTGGTCAGGTGTCGGATCAGCGCGTCGCAGCTTACGGGCTGTCCCGTGACGCGCTCAATCAGGTCGGCGGCCTCGTGGCGGCGCCCCACCTTGTGGATGTTCGCGCGCAGCCATTGCAGGACGGGAGCGAACTGCCCCTGCGCCACCAAATCCCACATTTGCGGCATATCCTTCTCCATCTTCTCCACCAGCATCGCGCAGTAGATGTTTCCCAAAGTGTAAGTCGGGAAATACCCAAAGGAACCGTAGGCCCAATGCACGTCCTGAAGGCATCCCTTCGAATCGTTTGGCACATCCAGCCCAAGGTACTTCTTGTACAAGTCATTCCACGCTGCGGGAATGTCGCTCACGGAAAGTTCTCCGCGGAAGATGCGAACCTCCAATTCAAAGCGGATGATCACATGCAGGTTGTAGCAGATTTCGTCCGCCTCCACGCGGATGAAATCGGGTTCGATGATGTTGATCGCGCGGTAAAACTCCTCCAGCGTCGCGTCGTCGAGTTGGCCGGGGAAATACTGCCGCAGGATGGGATAGTAGTGTTTCCAGAACGCCTCGCTCTGGCTGATCCGCACTTCCCAGAAGCGTGATTGCGATTCATGCACGCCAAGGCTGGGCGCCTCCGCCAACGGTGTGCGCGCATCGGCGGGGTCAAAGCCCTGCTCATACATGGCGTGACCCGCTTCATGAACGGTGCCGAACAACCCATCGAGCAGTGACGTCTGGCTGTAGCGTGTTGTGATGCGAACGTCGCCATGGCCGAAGTTGGTGCAGAAGGGATGGGGCGCCAAGTCCTGCCGGCCCGCACCCATGTCGTAGCCGATGTCACGCGCGACGCGCAGCCCAAACTCCCGCGGACGGTCGATGTCCCACTTCTGATCCAGAAACTTTGTGTTCACCTGCGGGCGTGTCTGAATCTGCTGAAGCAGTTTCACCGTCGCTTCGCGGAGCGGCTTGAAAATCTTCTCCACCTTGGCGGCCGTCAGCCCGCGCTCATAGTCCGTGGCAAGCGCATCCCATGGCGTCTCCTGATAGCCCCAGCATTCCGCCGCCTGCTTCTTCAGTTCGATCACGCGCGACAGATGGGGCGCGAAGATCGAAAAATCATTCAGCTTCCGCGCGCGCGCCCACGCCTCGAACGCCTTCGATTCCTCCAACGACATTTCCTTCACCAAGGTCGCCGGAAGCTTCATGCTGCGGTCGCGTGAGAAGGAAAGCTCCCGCAGGAAGGCCTCCCGGTCGCCCGACAATTTCTCGCTGCGCGCTTCGCTAATCAGGTCGCCCAGTTCCGGCGCCGTCATGCGCTCGTGGATGATGCCGCTCAGCGTGGCCAGTTGCATGCCGCGCGCCGCCGCACCGCGTGGCGGCATGTACACCTGCTGGTCCCAACTCAGCAATGCGGACGCATTTCCAAGGTCTGAAATCTCGCCGTAGCGCGTCTGGATCTTTTCGAAGGCGTTCATGGGGGACTGTCACCGGTGCGGAAGTTGTGCCTACAATGGGCCTTCCCCGGTGCAGCGCAAACTGAAAGCGCTTGAGCCACGGCGCCCGGACGGGAAACTGCCGCGATGCAAAAGACACAGCACCATTGGCAGTATATACAGGACGACGCGGCGCTGAAGGCCGCGTGTGAGGCGATGGCGGGCGCACCCCGCCTCGCGGTGGACACGGAATTCATCGGCGAAACATACTACTACGCAAGGCTTGAACTCCTGCAGATTTGCGACGGCCGGAACGTCTTCCTCATCGACGCTCCAATGATTCGCGATTTGAAGCCGATCGCGGCGCTCCTCGGCAATTCCTCAACGTTGAAGCTGTTTCATGCCTCCTCGCAGGACCTCGTGATTCTGGAACGCGCTCTTGGCATTGATTGCACGCCGCTGTTCGACACGCAAATCGCCGCGTCGCTGCTGGGCTACGGCGCGCAGATTTCCCTCGCGAATCTCGTTCGCGAAATCACGGGGATCGACGTGTCCTCGCGCCACACCACCAGCGACTGGTCCCATCGCCCGCTCACAGAGGAGCAACTGGACTACGCGGCGAACGATGTGCTGCACCTGCACGCGATTCATGACAAGCTGGCGGGGGAACTTGCGGCGCGTGGGCGCACCCCGTGGATGGAGGGGGAGATGCGCGACTTCATCGCCCACGTTTTTTCCGCCGACGAAAAGGGGGACGATGAAATCCATCGGCGAGTGAAGGATTGGATGTCGCTGAGCGGCCGCGAGCTTGCGATCCTGCGCGAGCTTGCGATCTGGCGCGAGAACATGGCGCGCGAACAGAACCTCCCCCGCCGCAGCGTGGTCACTGATGAGGGCCTTGTTGAAATGGCGCGCTTCCAACCCGACACGAAGGAGAAGGCGCAGAAACTGCGCCGCGCGAACGCCGGCCAGATCATGCGCCATTTCGCGGCGTTGCGCGATGCGATCCAGCGCGGCCGCAACGTCCCAAAGGAAAATTGGCCGCGCAAACCGATCGCGCAGAAGACGGAGATTCCCGAAGGCCTCGTTGAGCTGGCGCTGGCGCTCCTGCGCACCGAAGCAAGACGGCAGGACGTTGCGCCGATGGTCCTCGCCACCACTTCCGAACTGGAGCAGGTCGTCATCCGCCACAGGGAACCCAACGCGGAGGAACTTCCGCTGCTCCACGGGTGGCGTCGTGACATCGTGGGGCGGAAGATTTTTGATTTGCTTGATGGCAGGATCGCGCTGTACCTTGACGCCGATGGTGAATTGCGCACCCACGAATTGAAGTAACTTGCCGAAACAATCAAGGCAGCAGGCGGAGTTCGAGAAGCTTCTGAAGGAGGTCCGCGCTTGTCGCGTGTGCGAAGCACACCTGCCGCTCGGCCCGCGCCCAACGCTTCGCGCGAAGCCCTCCGCCCGTGTTCTGATCGTCGGTCAGGCACCCGGCACGAAGGTTCACAAGACCGGCATCCCGTGGAATGATCCTTCCGGTGATCGGTTGCGCGAATGGTTGGGCGTCTCGCGCGAGGAATTCTATGACGAAAGAAAAATCGCGATCATCCCCATGGGCTTTTGCTATCCGGGAAGAGGAAAGAGCGGCGACAATCCGCCGCGCAAGGAGTGCGCGCCGCTGTGGTTTGATCGCCTGCTTGCGGGACTCCCCAACATCAGGCTCGTGATCCTGATTGGCCAGTATGCCCAGGCGTGGCACCTGAAGGAGCGGAGGAAAGCCACGCTGACGGAAACGGTGCGCGCGTGGAAGGAGTACGCTCCGCGCTACTTTCCCCTTCCGCATCCTTCACCGCGAAACGGTTTCTGGTTCCGAAGGCACGCATGGTTTGGGGAGGAAGTGATCCCCGAATTGCGCCGTCGTTTTCACGAGGCCCTGAAGGCGCGCTGATGAACTCCGCGGGAATCCATCAGCCGTCAACTCTCCTCCACCCTCACACCCATGCTTCGCAGCGTGTCAAACCATCCGGGGAAGCTCTTGCTGACGTGCTCCGCACCGTGGATGCGCAGCCCCAATTGGCAGCGAAGCGCCACAATGCTCAGCAGCATGATGACGCGATGATCGCCGCGGCCATCCACATCGAGTCCCCCGCGAAAGCCCTGCGGCGCGCCCCACACATGAATCGTGTCGGGATCGTCGGTCGGTTCGTAGTAGAGCGCCTTTTCAACGGGCCGTGGTTTTTCGTCGTCGGCTGAAAGCAATGTTTCGCGCACCTTGCGCAGTTCATCAATCGGTTCGCGAACGCGGTCGCATTCCTTGAACTGGAGGTTGCGAATCTGCACGAAGCGCGATTCCCCCTCCGCCACCATGGCCGCGCCCATCATCGCCAGCACCGCATCGGTGCACAGGTCGCCATTCACCGATGCGCCTTTCAGCGCCGCCGGTGATTCGATGCGCAGTGACGGACCAGCCGTGCCGGCGCCTTCAAGTTCCGTGATGGTGCAGCCCATGCGGCGATAGAACGGGACGCATTCCTTCTCCCCCTGTTCGTCCTGATACAATCGCGACACGGTGATTGCGCTGCCGGGCACGGCGGCCACAGCGCCAAGAATCGCCGAGGAACCGGGCCAATCGCCGTTCGTCTGCCAATCAACCGCGCGAAAAACCTGCCCGCGATTGATGGAATGTTCGTCGCGATCATTGGAAGAACCGACCGACACCCCCGCGTTTTGCAGCACGAACCGTGTTGTTTCAATCAGCGGCAGTGACTTCAAGTTCCCCGTCACCTGAATGCGCAAATTTTCGTCAAGCAGCGGCGCCAGAAACAACAGCGCGCTCGTGAACTGGCTGCTGACGCCACCATGAACGGTGATCGTGAAGGGATCATCCGCGCCAAGCCCCTGCTCCTTGCGCTTCGCGGCGATGTGGGCCTTGATGCGATCCCGCCCGCCTTTCAGCGTGATCGGCAGCAGACCTTCCCCGCCGCGATATTCCACCTCCACGCCGAGCTGCTTGAGCGCCTCAATGAGGTCGATGTTGGGGCGCTTGCCCAGAGAGTCGTGATGATCCGTTACCCACGTCACCTGCGGCAGCAGCGCGCTGACCGCCAGCAACATGCGGAACACCGCACCGGCGTTTCCCGGATTGAGCGGCTGCGCCGGGTTCACCAACCTTGGACGCGAACCAAAGCCATGAATTTCGAGGCGGTTTATCCGCGCCGCATTTTCAACCGTGTAATCAATCGTTTCGCCCGTGGCGGTCTTCGCCTCAATGCTGGCGCCCATCCCCCGGCAACAACGCACAAGCGCCACCGCATCATCCTGCACCGCAGGGCGATGAACAACGCTGCGTCCCTCCGCCAAGCAGCTTACCAGCACATAACGCGTGGTGTAATTCTTGGACGATGGCGGATCGATGGTGCCGCGAAGCGGTTGGGCGGGTGGAAAGACGTGCGCTATCATTTGCGGAGGGTTGGCTCGGTTGAGATCACGGGCCACAGCAGACGTCCCCTCCGATGCCGGGGTCAATGGCCCCGGTTAACCTTTGACCACCACGGCAGCGCTCCCTTTGATGTCCAATCGTGAATTCGCCGGGTGATTTCCACGCGGCAAAACTTCCGGGAAGCATTGCGTGGCACTGCAAGCCTATCAGTCGCTCCAGCCCATCCCCATCGCGCTGCGCCTGCCGCCGCGCCCGCGCATCCTCGTGGTTGCGAACGCGCTGAAGGAAACGCTGGGCGTGAAGCTCGCCCGCAGGAGCCTTCAGCTGGGAACCGAAGTCGGTGGTGGCAGCGTATCCCAGGGGCTTTGCGTCACCGATGGGGGCGACGGATTTCTGGAGGCTTTCGGCGACATCCATCCGGGGCGCCGCATCCGCTTCCTTTGCGCTGATCCCCTCGGCCAGCCGGTGCTGGCGGAATTCATCCATCATCAATCGTCGCTGACAGCCATTATCGAAATGGCCCGTTGCTGCGGCCTGCATCTTGTTCCGCAGGAACGACGCGACATCATGCGCGCCAGTTCCGCCGGCCTTGGCGAGGTCATCTTCCACGCGCTTGTGCTTGGCGCGCGCGAACTGCACATCGGCATCGGCGGTTCCGCCACCTGCGACGGTGGGATCGGCATGATGATGCGCTTGCAGCAACTTGTCTTCGGGCAGCGCCGCGACCGCGACCACGTGGCCGCCGACCTGTCGCGTCCGCCACAGTTGATGCTGGGGCGGTTGATCGAGCGCCTGCGCGGCCTGAACATTGTTGTCTACTCGGACGTCTCCAACCCGCTGTTGGGCGACGCGGGGACGGCAAAAACCTTCGCGCGACAGAAGGGCGCGAGCGATGCGGACATCATCCAACTTGAGCAGGGGATGACGATCTGGGCGGACGAAATCGAGCGCCAGACAGGCACGCGGCTGAGGGAGCTTCCCGGTGCGGGAGCGGCGGGCGGTGTTGGCTTCGCGCTGGCCGCGCTTGGTGCGCGTTTGAAGGACGGCGCGGAGGAATTTTGCCGCATCCTTCGTCTGAACGAACATCTGGCATCGTGTGATGGCATCATCACCTGCGAAGGGAAGTTTGACGAGACCAGCTTCCGCGGCAAGGCGCCCTACCACGTGGCAAAGGCCGCTGTTGCTGCGGGTCGCCGCGCGATGATCGCCTGCGCGCTTGCCGATGCGGAGTCCGTGCAGCGTGCCCTCGACGAAGGCATCCGCGTTGTCACCTTCGCGGACGAGAATGCACGGGCACGCACATCCGACGCCTTCGTTGGCCTTCATCAGGCCGCCACCGCCTACGTGCGCAATCAAGCCTGACGCCGGGCTCCCGGTTTCGCTATTTCCCCTGAAGAAAATCCTCGTCGAAAAACATTTCCTTGTGCGGTGGACCGGAGGAGCCGGGAAGCATTTTCACGTCAAGACCGCCGATAATGTTTTCCTTCGCGACGCGGAACAACAATCCTCCCCCGCTGATCTGCGCATCACCCTCCGTCACGGACTTCTCCGACCAGTTGGCGATGATCTCCACGCCGCCATCGTACACCAACCGCGTCACACCCGTGGTCGCGCGTTCATCGTCGAAGCGAATGATCCGCTGCCCGAACGCCGCGCCGCGCACCACGCGCTGGATTTCCGCCACGCGATTCAATTGCTCCACGTTGCCGAGAATCAGGTCATACGACATTTCATAACCCAGCGCGAGGTTGTGAATCAGCGTTCTCCGGTCATGCACCATCGCCTCCGGTGCAAGGTTGTGCGCGTAGAAGGCCACCTGCGCGCCCGCCATCACCTGCGCCAGCGGATACGGACGCCAACAATCATCCGGCAGCTTCGGCTGCTCCCAATCGAGCAGCATGTTTCCGCACATTCCCGCCGCGCTTTCCGCAATTCGATCCCAGCCACCTTCCACATAAAGCGGAAGATGCGCCGCCGCCACCGTGGCGTTTTCCGCCAAGCGATGATTGTATGCGAAGGGATGCTGCTCACTCGCATTCCCGTCATACATCCAGCCGCGCGCGCCCACCTGATCCTCAAACAACAAATCGGAGGGCACCCGCGTCCGGAAATCCTCATAGGTCTCCAGCAATCTTTTCTTCACGAGGTGATGCGACGGACTGACAACAACACCCGATCGCTCGCCGTATTTTTCACGTCGCAGCGAGCCGTGCTCGTCCCGCGCGATCACGTCCTCTCCCAGCGCCTGCATCGTTTCGCTGTCCTCCTGCCACCACGTTGGATTCGTGTATGGCATCACCATGTGGCCGTGCGCGCGCGCATCCCGTGCGAAGGCCGCAAGGTCCTCCGTCGTGCCGAACTTCGCTTCGGGCGGCAGGTAGTCGGGATAGTGCGAATCATGGCCGCCGCGCATGTATGCCGCCAAATGCAGGATCGCGGGATGCGGAACCTGCGCCAGGAGGCTTCTCTGTTTCAGCGTGCTCGCGTCGTCGCGCCAAAGCGGATACTTCACCAGCACGCTGCGTGACACCGCGTCAGCCTTTCCCTTCAGCTTGTCCCGCAGCGTGGGAAATTTCCGCGACGCGCCCTCGCGCCAGTGCTGCTGCGCCGATTCGACGACCGTCTTTCCAACGTACCAGACGACGTCCTCGGAAACAAAACTTTCCGCAGAGGCACCCTTCTCAAGACGAAGTTCATTTCGATAGTGGGTGATCGGAGTCCGCGAACGATTACTTCCTCCACCGTTTGCAATCACCATCGTCGTGCGTCGATCCATCGGCGGATGATCGCGCAGCGGCGTGAAGATCGCCAAGGTGTCATCTTTCGTCTCAAACCAGACGAAATTCGTGAAGAGTGATGGGTAATCGCCAACGTACTGTCGCGGCCTATCGAAGAACTTCTCCGTCAGCACAATGCCGTTGCGATGGGGGACCACGGCCTGCCGCAGCGCATCGCTGTCGAAGGCCACATGGGCAGGAAACCGCACGGTGCCGAGGGGCGCGTCCTCCCGTGGGATGTAGGCGAAACGGGACACAACGCGCGGCGCATCATCGTCGAACGACAACGTCACCATCACATTGAAGTCCGGCCCATCATCCGTCCAGGAGTAGGATAGCACCAGCTCATCGGCCGCGTCGCGACGCCGCGTGGTGTAGGCGAATTTCCGCTTTTCGTTGGTGCTGGAAAAATTCCACGATTCGATCGTGCGGCCATCGACGAGATCGATGCTCCAGAGCGCCGTCTCGCGATGAACGCTCAGCATCGACCCGCGCGCGGCGCTCAGCGCGCGAAGGCTGCCGTTTCCCGCATTGAACCGCGCGGTGCAGCCCCGTTGCGTCGTGACGAAGATCGAGCCGTCCTTCGCGAGGATTTCCGCGCCGCAGGATGCCGCCGCCAGCAGGCACGCCAGCAGCGCAACGACGTGTCGCAGCGTCCCGCGCGAAGTCACCCTATTCGCTCGTCAGCAGGTCTTCCAGTTCACCAATCGCCGCATCGAAGCGCGCGAAGGCCTGCTCCAGAACCTTCGGATCCGCCAGGTCCACACCGGCAGCCCTCACCGTATCCAGAGGGTCACGGCTGGAGCCCGATTTCAGGAAGCCAAGGTATGCGTCGCGCTTCTCCGCGCTCTCGATGATGCGCTGGGAGAAAATCTGCGCCGCCGCGAAACCGGTGGCGTACTTGTACACGTAGAAGTTGTAGTAGAAATGGGGAATCCGCGACCATTCGATTGCGATCCGGTCGTCCGTCTTCACGTGCGGCCCGTACAACTTCGCATTCATGTCGTAGTAGTATTCCTTCAACCAATCCGCCGTCAGCGATTCGCCGCTCTCCACCCGCTCGTGGATTGCCAATTCGAACTGCGCAAACATCGTCTGGCGGTACATGGTGCCGCGGAACGAATCGCACAAATGGTTGAGCAGGTATGCGCGCAGTCGCGGATCGCTCTGTGTCTTCATCAGGTAATGTTGCAGCAGCGCCTCGTTTGTTGTGCTCGCGATCTCCGCCAGGAAAATCGGGTAATCCGAATAGCGATACGGTTGGTGACGATGACTCATCAGCGTATGCATCGAATGGCCAAGCTCATGCGCCACGGTGAACACGTCATCCAGCGATGAATGATAGTTCAGCAGCATGAAGGGCTTCTGGCCGAAGGCGCCGGTGCTGTAGGCACCGCTCCGTTTTCCCTTGTTCTCGAAGATGTCGTACCAGCGCTCGTCGAACGACGCCAGAACCCCCTTCTGATATTCCTCGCCCAGAGGTTTCGTCGATTCCACCACCCACTCGCGGCACTCCTCCCAGCTCACCGACAATTCAAAATCTGGAACGATCGGCACGTGCAGGTCCCACATGTTAAGGTCGCCGCTCAGCCCAAGCTGCCTTGCGCGCACGTCCAAATAGCGGTGGAAAATCGGCAGTGCATTATGCACCGCCTTGATCAGCGAGTGATACACCGCCGTTGGAACGTTGTCGTTGAAGAGCGATGATTCCAGTGCGCTGCCAAACCTGCGCACCTTTGCGTTGAAGGCATGCGTCTTCGTCGATCCGTTCAGCGTGGAGCAGAGCACGTTCACGTGGTCGCCGTAGCCCTCGTAGATCGAACCGAAGGCGGCCTTCCGGAGCGGGCGCTCCGTGCTCTGCAGCAGCGAGAGGAAACTGCCGTTGGAAACGGCGTGCTCCGTTCCCGCTCCATCGTGCACGGACTTGAATTTCATGTCCGCATTGGTCAGCTTGCTGAATGATTCGTAGGGAATGCTGAAGATGTCCGATGACAATCCAAGCAGCGTTTCCTCCTCGGTGCTGAGCGTGTGCGGCTTCTCGCGAAAGAGTAGGTCCATGGTGCGCCGGAATCCCTTGAGGGCCTCGTGGTCGCGCCATGCCTTCAGGGTTTCCTCCGATTGCATCAGGATTTCCGGTCGTATATACGCCGTGTCGCCGCTGATCTTCGCCCACTGGGCGCGAATCTTTCCCATGCGCGCCTGATTTTCCCCAACAGTGGTGTCCACGTCCTCCATCATGTGCGCGTAAAGGTGCAGCTTGCCCAGCAGTAGTCCCAGTTCGTCCTCCGCCTGGAAGACCTTCGCAAGCGCCTCCGGTGTCGTCAGCTTTCCGCGCATGTCCACCACGGGTTTCAACAGCGATGGAATGCGCGAAAAATCCGCCTCCCACTCCGCCGGTGATGTATAGACTGATTCCACGTCCCATCGTGCATTCAGCGCGATTTCACTGCGTGTTGCCACTGCGGTCATGTGCCTTGTTCCATGTTGTGATATGAACGATCAGTTCGATCCCTGCGCCCGCGCCGGCATCAAGGTGTCGGGCCGCGGCGTTGGGGTTGACTGCGTTTTCGAAGCCGCGCGCTGCGGCTGGTTGCTTTCGTAGGTGTTGGCTTGCGACAGCACAACCTTCCGGTCCCCCCGCTCGGCCGTGCTCACGGGCAGCACCCAGTGAAACGACTCGCCGGAGTAAGGGTCCTTGTAGGTCGCGACAAGCGTGTAGTTGTTCCCCGGAAGTTGATCGAACGCAAAGCGCCCGTCCGAATCCGTCAATTGTTCGTCATAGGCGCGATGGTTTTTCTGTGCCAGTGCAAGCACCTGCGGAAAGCTCATCGCGCGAAGGCGCGCCTCCGCCAATTTTTCCTGTTCGACGCCGAGCATCTCCTCCAGCTTTCCCTCCACGTAGCCAAGCTTGTGAAGCCTCCGGTCAATCTGGTCGGTCGCCTCGCCGGCGCGCACTCCGCAGCGCTGGATGATCGTGTCCAATCGCTTCTCTGATTCAAGCCTGTTGTGCTGCCAGGAAAGCATCACGTTCTCTTCGCGGATGGGATCATAAATCTGGATTTGCTCGTATCCCTTGTCCAGAAAATCGTCACGCTGCCGCGTCATTTTCTGTTCCCAATTCGCCCAGCGCTCCGCTTCCGTCTTCAGTTTCAGGCACTCCTTCAGGCTCTCCACGCGCTCCGCCAGCGCATCGGCATTCTGCTTTGCATCCGCTGCGGTGCCCCTGATTCGTTCAACGTCGCCGAGCATCGACTGGTCGTAGAGGGACACCTGCATCCCCGACAGCATTTCGTTGCCGCGCGCCAGTTTCAGGAACGCCTCCCCGCTGATTGACGTCAGCGATGATCGTGGCGGCGCCGGCGTTTCGACGATCTTCACTTCCACCCGTGCGGGAGTGAGCGTGCTGCGATAGACGATGGCGGCGCAGATCGAAACACCGACGATCATCACGATCGCCGCGATGATCCATGGCGTTCGTCCCGCCGCGCTCTTCATTGCACGCCGACACTCTTGGGAAGGAGCGATGCCGCCGCCTCATCCAGCAGCCACTGCACGTTCTCCCCGCGCACCCGCGTTATGGGAAACTCACCGCCGGTGCCGTCGAAAATTCGCCTCAGCACCGTGGCCTTGTTGCCGCCGGTGCACAGGATGACAACCCTCCTTGCAGCGTTCAGCACCGGAAAGGTGAGCGTGAGCCGCCAGGTGTTCAACTGGCGCACTTCGTTTGCGATGAAGCCGGGAGCCGTGTTCGTCAGGCCCGCCGTGTTCGGAAACAACGACGCCGTGTGGCCGTCCGTCCCCATTCCCAGAAAAATCAGGTCGAACACCGGCACGCCCGCAGCGTTCGTTTGTGCGTGATCGTGCAGGCGATGCGTCAAGCGCGCGGCTTCCTCATCCAGATTCGCCGCCGCGCCATCGGGCGCCACCAAGTGTGAATGGGGAATCTTCAGGGCGCGCACGAAGCCGCTCACGGCAAGTTCCACGTTGGAATCCGCATGATAATTGTCCACGGTGCGTTCATCGCCGAAGAAATAGAACGCACTCCGCAGCGCCTCCGCATCCTCCGCTGATGAGCCGCGAAGCACGTCGTACATCGTCTTCGGCGTTGAACCGCCGCTCAGCGCCACCAGCGCGCCGCTCCTTCCCCGCGCCGTCTCAATCAGGCAGCGTGCCCCCTCCTGCGCGACGCCCTCTGCGGACGAAAGAATCTTCACCTGCAAGTTATCACTCACCGACGTCATTTCCCGAAATGCTCCAATAATGGAATAGCCAATTCCGCCGTTTCGCGGAAGTAAAAGACACGCGACGGAGTGTTGAGCGCGATCCCAACCGCATCCGCCTCGTCATTTTCCGAAAGACTGATATTGCGATGGTAGGTCTGCTTTCCCGCGCGGCTGCAACAGAGGCTCATCGCCTTCACGCCCGTCCCGCTGTGCAGCGAAACCTCCACCGTCTGCCCCTCGTCGTCGAACAGCCGGATCGTGTCAAGCGTGCCGCAGTTCGCGTGATCCTGCTGCGGGGTCTTCAGCGTAATTTCCACCGGACCGTCGGCGGAAAGGTAGGAGCATGATCCATTGCCACCAGCGGGGGCGGGCTTCCATCGCAGCTTCGCCGCAAGCCAGCCCACAATCATCGCGCCAACAATTTCCGCCAGTGATCCCGTGGCATCGTTCGTGAAGGCGCTGATCTCCACCCTGCGAATCCTTGATAGCTGGAACGAATTCGCCGGATCATCGAAGAACGCCGCCATCTGCTCCCGCACGGGGCGCATGCGAAACCACGACAGGTCGAACTCCGACAGCGAGGATTCCACCATGCGCCTCAGCAGCAGCGACGGCCTGCTGGAAATCGACGCCTGAAAGAGAATGCGGTCGCAGTATTTCTCCAGCTCCGTCGCCTGCTTCAACTCCACGTCGCCAAGGCTGCTCCACAGGATCGTCTGCAGGTCCGCAATCAACAGCGGTGCCACGCATCCGTGCAGGTGCTTTGCGCCGTTTGGCCCGAACGTCATGTGAATCACTTCGCAGCAAACCGGCACCTCATTCTTCTTCGGAACAAAGCACTGGGCGTTCACCGCAGCCTGAATGCTCGCTCCCGTCTCGTCGGGTTGGTACTCCAGAAGAAAGAGGCGGCACGGATATACAGGCACAACTTTCTGGATGACTGCGCGCAGCCGGTCCATGTGCGTAGTCGCCGCGATGCAGATCACATTGCCAAGCACCACGCGGGAGACGGAATTCGTCCCGCCGTCGCCGCCGGAAACCGGCTTCCACAGCGATGACAATTCGCGTTCGATCTGATCCGGCGACAGCGTCACGCTGTGGCCGTTTAGGAACATTGCAAAGGAGTCCACTGCCATTGTTGCGTATTGTCCTTAGGTCATGGAACCGGCGTCGGGACGACGATCCCGTCCGGCACGGTTTTCAGAATCTTCTGTCGTTCCGCCTGATACTTTCGGTCATAGGCTGCAAATTCGTCGGGAGGGAGGTTCTTCTTCGCATTCTGGCGCCGCTTCTCAAAACGTGCGGCGATTTTTCCCGGCACCAGCGCCCGCGCCTTGAGCTTCTGCATCGGCGTCAGCACCGATTCCGCCTTGTACAGCCGGTTCAGCCGTTCCTGAAAATCCTTCGGCGGGCTGTCACCCTTCAGGATCACATCGATTTTCTTTTCCTGCTCCGGCGTGATTCCGATCTGCCGCGCCAGCGCCAACCGTTCCTGTTCGGTGAACAGGGAGCCCTCGCCGTTGGGTGCCGGCTTCGCGAAGGGGGACAATCGTCCCGAATCCGTTTCCCCCTCCACTTTCTCCGGCGGCAGCCCATAGACCGCCGCCCGCACCTTCGGCCAGGCAAAGACGCCCATCGCCACGACTGCCAGTAGGGCAAAGATTCCGATGGCTTTTTGTTTGCTGGTCACTGCGCGGAAATCCTGTCCTGCGGCCCATTGCCGCCCCGGCTCTTGGGTCGTTCAAGAGGCCGGAAAAGTCCAGTGGAACGTGCGCAGCCGGCCCAGTCGCTCAAGAAGCGCTTGCCTTGAAACCCGGCCCGAAACCACCCTGCTTCCACTACTGTTCGAGGCAACCCGCAAAACCCTCCCATGAAGATCAACAAGCCCAAACATCCCGTCGTGATCATTGGCGCCGGTATCGCCGGCCTCGCCGCCGCGCAAACGCTTCAGGAACTAGGCATCCCGCATCTCATTCTGGAGCGCACCTCCGTCCCCGGCGGCCGACTGGCCAGCCAGTACGGCGAAGGCTGGATCGCAGATCACGGAACCCAGTATGTTGAGCAGAAGGACACAACGATCCTTGATCTGATCCGCAAGGTCGGCATGGAGGAAAACCGGGTCTCCATTCAGGGCGGCATCCTGAAGCTGAACGCGGACCGCACCATCTCCACGCCGCCCGGCGGGGGCATCGACCTGCGACGCCTGTGTATCGACTACGGCTTTGGCGCCTTCACCGACCGCCTCGCACAGATGCGCAATGTTCGCTACGGCACGCACGTCAGCGCCGTCCGCTGGGACAATGACGACAAGACCTTCTGGTGGGAAAAGGAAGGCAAGGTGTTCTGGTTTGAGGATCACGAAGGGAAACCCATCGCCGATCCCGTGACGCAGAAACTCGTCCTCGGCAGCGGCCTCATCATCGCCACGACACCCACGGTCGCCTCCACGATCGCGAACAACAGCCCCTCGCTCGCGCTCATCGCTCCGCTCCTTTCGGAAGTGCACTTGAGCGCAAACCTGACCGCCGTCTTCAAGGTTCCCCATCAGCCCGGCAACTACTACGCGCTGAAGGGAGAGCCCGGAGCGCGCATCAAGTGGCTTGCCTTCGAAGACCGCAAGGCACCGGAACGCATCGCCTCCGAATTTTCCCTCCTCGTTGTCACTGCAAGTGATGAATGGAGCGCGAAGTTGCTGAAGGAGGATGCCGAAACGGCGCTCGCGGAGCTTTGGGTGGAGACGCGCAACGTGTTGCCGTCGCTGCCGGAACTCCCACTGGACCAAATGTGGAAGAAATGGTCTGCCGCAGTGCTCACCTCCAAGCCCCTCGGCCAGCCGCTTCAGCGCGGAATCGCCAGCGGGCATTGGCCCACGAACCCCGACTACGCACCGTTCGCGCTTGCGGGCGATTACATCCACGGTCATGACGCCGATGACGCCGCCCGTTCAGGCGTTGAGGCGGCCTACATCGTCGCCTCCCAGCTTCCGAAGAAGCGCCACATCCTCGGCCTTGAAATCCCGGCGTAATTTTTGGTCGGCACAAAATTGTGGTTTGAAGGCGCGGGCATTTCGTCCGCGCCTTTTTTGTGACGCGGTGAAATCAATTCATGAGGACGTGACGGGAAAGGAAGGCCTCTTCATTTTTTCATCCTCCCTTTCGCAGCCTTCAATATCGCAGCCGCGTCCAATTCCCATTTCCCTTCGCGATCGTAAATTTCCAGAAATTTCTTCAGGTCCTCCTCCACAAGACCGGACGTGATCAACGATTCCGCAAGCTGCCTCATTGCCCGATCCCGCTCCCCCCTACTGACGGCGCGCCCGCAGCGCGAACCGTCCAGATCAATCAGTGCCCAGCAGCGCGTCGGCGGCTCGCCCGCCGCGATGCAATCGCGATCCATGAACAAATGGTCGCTGCGGTAATCGGAATGCAGCACCCCGCGCTCGTGCAGCAGGCGCGTGAACATCGCAAGGCTCTCCCATTCCGCTGCAAACGTGCGTGATCCCTTGAAGAATTCCTTCGCGACCTTCCAGCGTTCCGGCAGCGCCCGCGTGGCGTAGAAAATGGCGCGCGCGGATTCGCTCTTCATCGGCGCCTCGCTGTAGTAGAGCGGTTCCGGCACCGTGAATCCGGCGCGCAGGAACGCCCCCGCCAGCTCGAATTCGCGCAATTCCTTTGAATCGCGGAACCTTGCAGCCAGTTGGCGGAATGCCCCGCGCAGCAGGCTGCGCTTCACGTAGATGCGCTGCGGCGCTCCGTTGCGGTCCACAAAGGTCAGGCCGACCACCGTGCGTGCCCGCGAAACCTTCGCCACGTCGCGATCGGGAAAATCGCGGGGATTTTTCCGCATTTCACGCCATGGCAGCGCCAGCGGATCGAACGCCTCCAGCGACGCGACGCAACGCCGCGACTCATAGGGCGGCGGCGCATCGTTCAACATTTGTTCCGTCGGCTGCATTGGGGAAATTTCGCGGTTTCGATGGACTTGACGCCCCGCCGGGGTGACACGGAAATGAACGAAACAGCGGGCCTTGGTGCAACCCTCATGGCATTCACAGCAGAGGAAAAGATCCAGCAGCTTGAGAAACTCGTGGAACTGGATCCCAGCGACTACCTCGGCTACTTCATGCTCGCCAAGCTGTACATCGAAACAAAGAACTTTCCCGCCGCCGTCGTCGCTGCGGATCGCTGCATCGAACTGAAGCCGGATTACTCCGCAGGCTATCGCGCATGTGGTGACGCCCACCGCCTTGCGGGCGAAAAGGAACGCGCCCGCGAAGTCTACACGCGTGGCATCACCGTGGCCGAAGCAAACCGGGACCTTCAAACCGTGAAGGAAATGAAAATGTTCCTGAAGAAGCTCGGCCCGCCATGACAACCAACGCTCCAACACCGCTCGAACGTCCTGAACGTCCCTTTCTGTCGGTCGTGATTCCCTGCTACAACGAGGAGGAATCGCTTCCACATCTTTATGCACGCCTCACGAAGGTGCTGCAGAAAGCGACGGATCGCTACGAGATCGTTTTCTCCAACGATGGCAGCCGTGACCAGACGCTGATGGTCATACGCGATCTCGTCTCCA
This sequence comes from Candidatus Sumerlaeota bacterium, assembly GCA_020850785.1. Classification (GTDB taxonomy): domain Bacteria; phylum Sumerlaeota; class Sumerlaeia; order SLMS01; family SLMS01; genus JADZDZ01. The sequence continues at coordinate 33,020 of JADZDZ010000073.1, forward strand.
AGGACCCGCATGTGCGCGGCGTAGACCTTTCGCGCAATTTCGGTCATCAGGTGTGCCTTACCGCGGGCCTTGATGCGGCGCGCGGCGAGGCGATCGTGATGATGGATGCCGATTTGCAGGACCCACCCGAACTGATTCCGCGCCTTGTCGCAAAATGGCGGCTGGGCGCCGATGTTGTCTATGCCGTGCGCAAGAAGCGCCATGGCGAGGGAGCCTTCAAGCGCGCGACCGCCGCGATTTTTTACCGCGTGCTGCGCTACTTCACGCGCATCAGCATTCCCGTGGACACCGGTGATTTCCGCCTGATCGACCGCCGCGCTCTGGATGCCGTGCTTGCGATCCGCGAATCGAATCGCTTCCTGCGCGGCCTGTTCACCTGGGTGGGATTCCGTCAGGAACCCGTCTACTACGTGCGCCAACGGCGCCACGCAGGCGAAACAAAATATCCACTGACGAAGATGATGCGCTTTGCCATGGACGGCATCACCAGCTTTTCCTCCGTGCCACTTCGCTTCGCCATGTGGGTTGGGCTCGCGTCTTCCGCGCTCGCTTTCCTCTACGGCCTGCGCGTGATCTACACGGGCCTCTTCGGCGGCGGCGTTCCCGGCTGGGCTTCCACCACCGTCAGCGTTCTCTTCTTCGGCGGTGTGCAGCTTTTCACCATTGGCCTGCTGGGCGAATACATCGGGCGCATCTTCGACGAAGTGAAACGGCGCCCGCTCTACCTTGTTCGTGAAGTGATCGAAAACAAAAGCGTCACCGCGCAGCGCGCGGAGTCCAAAATCATTCCTGCCTACGATGCGCAGAAAGGGACGTCATGAAAGGCATCATCCTCGCCGGTGGTCTCGGCACGCGACTTTATCCGCTGACGAAAATCACCAACAAGCACCTGCTTCCCGTGTACAACCGGCCCATGATTCACTGGCCGATCCTGTCGCTGGTGGAAGCCGGTGTGCGCGACATCATGATCGTCACGGGCGGAAATTTCGCCGGCGCGTTCCTGCAACTGCTCGGCAACGGGAAGGAATTCGGCCTCAAGGACATTCACTACACCTATCAGGAAGGCGAGGGAGGCATCGCGCAGGCGCTGTCGTTGACGGAAAATTTCGTCGATCGCGACAAGTGCGTCGTGATCCTCGGTGACAATGTGCTCGAAAAAAGCATCAAGCCAAGCGTCGATCAATTCCGTCGGCAGGAGAAGGGCGCGCGCATCCTGCTGCGCGAAGTTCCCGATCCGGAACGCTTCGGCGTCGCGGAGCTTGATGCGAAGGGGAACATCGTCGGCATCGTTGAAAAGCCGAAGGAACCGAAGAGCAACTACGCCGTCACCGGCGTCTACATGTATGACGAAATGGTTTGGGACGTCGTGAAGACGTTGAAGCCGAGCGGCCGCGGCGAGTTGGAAATCACCGACGTGAACAACGCCTACCTGAAGGCGGGAACCCTTCAGCACAGCATCATGGATGGCTGGTGGACGGATGCGGGACAGTTTGAATCGCTGCTGCGCGCCAACAATCTGGTGGCGGAACGGGAGGAGCGCGAATCCTTCGCCTCCTTCCTTCCCAAAGACACCGCCGCGAAGAAATAACAGCGCCAGTGCAGCCGCTCCGCATCCACGTCCTCGCGGAGCCGCCGCTTGCGGACGCGGAACGGCGTGCGCTTGCGGCGCTGCTGCTGCGGACGCGCCTCCCCATCGAGATCACCGGTGCGAAGTCCGCGCGCCTTGAGCTTTCCGTCGATGGTCCGCCGGGCCGGGCCATCGTCGTCGCGCGCGCCGATTTGGCAGCCATCGGAGGGCACCTGAACGGCGAGGCGGAAAAAAATCTTCCCCGCGATGCGCATCAGCGGCCGCTGCCTCCCTCCGCGCCGGGCACTCCCGTTGTGGACGAAATGGGCTGGTCGTTGCGCGATCAGATCATCGCCAAATTTCCCGAATATGGGTCGAAGCCGCCGGACTGGCGATTCTGCCTGACCTTCGATCTTGATTCCGCAGGAATGTTTCACGGCACCAATTCCTGGCACAGCTTTCGGCAACTTCCGAAGCAGCCCGCGAAGTACGTCGAATTCCTACGCTCCGGATTTACGACGGCCATCGGCACCGCGCCCGACCCGCACCTTCCCTTCGATTTTCTGCTGAAGCTGATAAAGGTTCAGGCCATCCCGGCGACCTTCCTCGTGCAGACCCACCGCGAGCACAAGCTCGACAGCTATGACCTCGCGAAGGCGGGGGCGCTGCGCAACGCCATCAAGGATGCCCTTGCCGACAACCATGCGGTTGGCCTTCACAGCAGCTACGCAACGCGCGACCGGGACGGTGATTTTTTTCAGGAGCAGTGGAAGCGGCTGCGTGATATTTTTGGAGGCGCCGTGCAGGATGTTCATCGCGCGCACTATCTGCGCACGCCCGACGATTTTTCCAGCTACGCGGGCGCCGCGCATATGGTCGATTCCTCGCTCATGTACAGCCCCCACAATGGCTTTCGCCGCGGCACATCGCTCCCATTCCGCGTAAATGACCGCATCGTGGAAGTCCCCCCGTTGGTCATGGACACCACGCTGCGATATCAGGAAAAACTCGACCACAATCAGGCGCTGGCGGCTTCCCTTGCCTTGATGGCGGAGGTGAAGAAGCATGGTGGTGTGTTCACAATCATTTGGCACCCGCACAACCTCAACAACCTGACGTGGGAAGGTTGGGCGAAAGTCCTGTTTTCCATCATCGGCGAGGCGAAACGCCAAGGTGCCCGGTTTCAAACGCTTGCGGACGCCGCGCGCGACTTGCAGGATCACGGGGACGAAATGGAGCGCGCGCTCGCCACAGCCCCCCGATGATCGACCCGACGGTAAAAATTCATCCCAGCGCCTTCGTTGATGAGCCATGCACCATTGGCGCGGGAACGCGCGTGTGGCATTTCTGCCACGTTCGCGAGGAAAGCATCATCGGCCCCAACTGCCAGCTTGGCCAGGGGTGCTACGTTGGGCGCGGCGTGCGAATCGGCGCCGGCTGCAAGCTGCAGAACAACGTGTCCCTCTATGAGGAGGTTACGTTGGAGGAGGAGGTCTTTTGCGGCCCCAGTTGTGTGTTCACCAACGTCACGAATCCGCGCGCGGCCATTGAGCGAAAGCACGAGTTCAAGCCGACGATCGTCCGGCGCGGCGCCACCATTGGCGCAAACGCCACCATCCTTTGCGGCACCACGATCGGGCGTTGGGCGCTGATCGGCGCAGGTGCCCTTGTGCGCCAGGATGTTCAGGATTTCGCCCTCATGGTGGGCGTGCCCGCGCGCCGCATCGGTTGGGTGAGCATCAACGGCGACACGCTGCCATCCCTTCTCGTCGGTGATGTCTATACATGCCCCGCGGACGGATCGCAGTATCGACTTACGCGTGCGAACCTGCTTGAACTCATCACGCCGGAGCCGCCCGTCCGCCGATGACCAGCACCGTGCCGATCTCCGTCGCTGTTTGTGGCCTTGGCGAATGGGGCCCGAACCTGCTTCGCAACCTGATGCAGAATGGTGACTGTCGCGTCACGGTGTTGTGCGACCGCGACAGGGCCCGCGCCGCCGAGTATGCGAAGACGCACAACATCAGGTCCGTTTACGAGTCGGTCGATGACGTCGCGCTCGATCCCTACGTGGATGCGGTGGTGCTTGCGACGCCTGCCGGCGTTCATGAGGAGCAGGTGCGAACGCTTCTTGAATCCGGGAAGGACGTGCTTGTCGAAAAGCCGCTCGCGCTCACGCTCGATGGCGCACGTGAACTTGTGAAGCTTGCGCGCGCGAAGGAACGCGTGCTCATGCCGGGGCACACGTTCCTCTTCAACCCCGCCGTTCGCCGCGTGAAGCGCGAACTCAACAATGGCACGCTGGGAAAGCTGAACCTCATTCTCGCGCAGCGCATGTCGCTCGGCCGCGTGCGCGAGGATTGCAACGCGCTCTGGAACCTCGCGCCCCATGACATCTCCATCCTGCTTTACTGGCTGAACAAGATGCCCATCTCCGTCACCGCGCGGGGCACCGCATTCCACGAAGGCTACACGCAGGAGGACATCGCCCTCTGCATTCTGGAATTTCCCGGCACCATCGCCTCCGTGCAGGTCAGTTGGATGAATCCCGTGAAGGTCCGCCAGATGACGCTCGTCGGGTCGCAGCGCATGCTCATTTACGACGATGTTGCGCGCGAACACCCGCTTACGCTCTTCGATCAACGCATTGAGCAGGTTCCGCGCTCCCGCGGCGAAGGCACCATGGAGGAGTTCACGCTGCGCGCCCGCCGCGGACCCGAAACTTCCATCGCCATCGACCAGAAGGAACCGCTTGCGGAGGAGGTCAGCCATTTCCTCGCCTGTGTTCGCTCCCGCGAAGAACCCATCGGTGGCGGCGAGCAGGCCCTTCGCATCATGAGCGTCCTCGAAGCATGCCAACGTTCGCTGCGAAATGGCGGGCAGGCCACGCAGCCGGAGGTGATATGAAAGCCATTCCCTTCCTCGATCTTCAAACACTCCATGCCTCCATCGCCGGCGAGTTGAACGACGCCATGGCGAAGGTGATGCAGCACGGCCAATTCATCATGGGGCCGGAGGTTCGCCGCTTCGAACATCAGTTCGCAAACTTCACGGGCGCCCGCGCCGCCATCGGCTGCGCCAACGGAACCGCCGCGCTGCACGCCGCGCTTTGTGCTCTGGAAGTCGGCCCCGGCAAGGAGGTCATCCTTCCGTCCCACACGTTCATCGCCACTGCGGAAGCTGTGCTTCTTACGGGGGCGCGCCCCGTGTTTGTCGAGGTGGATGAGGAAACGATGCTCATTGATCCCGCAAAGGTTCGCGCCGCCTTCTCTGCGCGCACCGCAGCGATCATCGCAGTCCACCTTTATGGAATGCCGTGCGACATGGATGCGCTTCGCGCGGTCGCAGCGGAACGCAATGTGCCCATCGCGGAGGACGCCGCGCAGGCCCACGGTTCCACCTACAAGAAGAAACAGGCGGGCACGCTGGGCGCCGTCGCCTCCTTCAGTTTTTTTCCCGGCAAGAACCTCGGAGCCTTTGGCGATGCGGGCGCCGTGACGACGAATGATCCGACGCTGGCGCGCACGCTTCGCCTCTACGTGAACCATGGGCGCGAGGCGAAGTTCGAGCACCTCATCGTCGGAAACAATTACCGGTTGGATACCGTGCAGGCTGCGGTGCTTGGCGTGAAGTTGCGCCACTTGGAAAACTGGAACCTCCAGCGCCAGCGCCTTGCCGCGCGCTACCTTGAACACTTTTCGCAGGAACCCTTCGCCTCGTTCCCGGTGCGTGTGCAGGCCGCTCCCGCAGGGGCCGCATCAACCTACCACCTCATGGTTGTGCGGATTCCCCGCCGCGATGAAATCATGGATGAACTGCACAAGCGTGGCGTGCCGACGGGATTGCACTACCCGATTCCCTGCCACTTGCAGCCCGCACTGCGTGAGCTCAGCGACGGTCCCGGTTCCCTTGTGGTGACGGAGAAAATCGCGCAGCAGGTGCTCAGCCTCCCCATGTGCCCAACCTTCACGCTCGATGACGTTGATCGCATCTGCGACATCTTCCGCGCCGTGATCATTCATTCGAAAGCGAGATGACAATGCAGGAGACGTGGATCGTTACCGGCGGCGCAGGATTCATCGGCAGCAACTTCGTTCGTCTGGCGCTGGCGGAAAACTGGTGTGCGAAGGTCGTTGTTTTTGATGCGCTCACCTACGCGGGGAACCTCGACAACCTGCAACCGTATCTGGAATCGGATTCACGTCTGGTCTTCGTTCGTGGCGACGTGGCCAACGCGGGGGATGTCGAGAAGGTTTTTGCCGATCACAAGCCCCACCGCGTCTTCCACTTCGCGGCGGAATCGCACGTTGATCGCAGCATCCAGAATTCGGCCCCCTTTGTCATCACCAACGTCCTCGGCACCCAGCTTCTCCTCTCCGCGGCGCGGAAGCACGAAACGAAACGCTTCCTCCTCGTGTCCACCGATGAAGTTTACGGCGCGCTGCCGCTAAACTCCGCCGACAAGTTTCACGAGAAGCGTCCCTACTGCCCCAGCTCCCCTTACGCGGCCAGCAAGGCTTCGGCGGATTTTCTCGCGCTCGCCGCGTTCCATACCTACGGGCAGGATGTCGTCATCACCAACTGCTCAAACAACTACGGGCCCTATCAGTTTCCGGAGAAACTGATCCCGTTGATGATCATGAACGCACTGAAGGGCGAACAGCTTCCCGTCTACGGCGATGGTCTTTATGTGCGCGACTGGATCCACGTGGAGGATCAGTGCCGCGCGGTAAGGTTGTGCGGCCTTGAGGGAAAATCCGGCGAGACTTACTGCATCGGCTCCGACAACGAGCAGCCCAACATCGCCGTCGTGAAGATGATCCTGAAGCTCACCGGCCGCGACGAAACGCTCATCAGGTACGTCAAGGACCGCCCCGGCCACGACCGCCGCTACGCGATCGACTCCGCGAAGGTCCGCGAGCAACTTGGCTGGAAGCCGCGAATCGACTGGGGCAACGGCCTTGCGGCGACCGTGCGTTGGTACGTTGACAACGCCACGTGGCTGGATCGCATTCGCACCGGTGAATTTCAAAAATACTACGCGGAGTTATACGGCGACCGCCAGTAGGCGGGGCTCGGTGATTCGGCGTGACGAATCCCGCCGCGCAAACGTTCTGACTCAAAAAAATGGGCGGCTGATTTCTCAGCCGCCCATTCCGTTGGTTTCACTTTTCAGCCCTTCAAACTGCGAACCTTCCCTCAGTTCTCCTGCGACTTGATGCGCATTCCGTAGAACGAGCGCCACACGAAGAAGGCCGCGATCACAAAGAAGACAATCGCCGCGCCCATCTTGATGCTTTCCGG
>JADZDZ010000074.1 GCA_020850785.1 Candidatus Sumerlaeota bacterium
CCAGCGGCAGGCCCGCAACCAACACGTTGAACAGGCCAATCATCAGGTTGAACCAGCACAGCGAATGCAGACACACCGTGACCGCCGTGGCTTGATCGCCATACACGAAATAAAGTGGCAGGGCGAACAGACCCGCCAGAAACAGCGACACCGCCGGCCCCGCCCCCGCGATCATGAGTTCCTGGGAGGGACGCTTCATCTCCGACCCCATGTGCGCGATTCCCCCCAGCAGGAACATCGTGATCTGCATCGTCTTGATTCCGTAGAATCGCGCCATCACCGCATGCCCCAGTTCATGGGCGAAGACGCACACGAAAGTCAGCACCGCCGTCCCCAATGCGTACAGGATGGCGAGAACTGAATAGTCCCCCGTCTCCGTCACAATGTCGGACCGCAGCAGCCAGGCATACAACCCGACCAACATGACAAGGAATGGGTCCAGAACCACTGGAATGCCCAAAATTCTTCCGACGCGTATTCCGTGAAATCGCAACATGCTCGTTCCTTTCGCAATTAGCGCTCCCGCCCGGCGGCCAAATCCAGCGGAATTTGCCTTGGCCGTTTAGCCCGACATAAGGACTCTACCGAATCCCAGCGCGCTTGTTGCATCTTTACAAAACCAATGCCCATCATCCCCTTCGAAAATTTCACCCCGCGAATTCACCCCAGCGCCTTCATCGCGCCCAACGCCATCATCCTTGGCGACGTGGAAATCGGCGAGGAATCCACCGTGTGGTATGGCTGCGTGCTGCGGGGGGATTTGGACCCCATCCGCATTGGCCGCCGCAGCAACATCCAGGACAATACCGTGATCCATACCGGCAAGGGGGAGCCGTGCATCATCCACGATGAAGTGACTGTGGGGCACGCCGCGATTGTTCACGGTTGCGAGGTGAAGAGTCGCGCGCTGATTGGCATGGGCGCCTGCGTCCTGAATCGCGCGGTCATCGGCGAGGATTGCATTGTGGGCGCAAAGGCGCTCGTCACCGAGGACAAGAAGTTTGAGGCGCGCTGCCTGATCGCCGGCATTCCCGCGAAGTTCGTCCGTCGCGTCACCGATGCCGATCTGGCGCAGATTCGCACCTTCATGTTGCGCTATGTGGAGAATGGAAAGCGCCATCGCGCCGCTGTCGAGCTCTGGGCCGCGAATCCCCGCTGACTTATTTCCATGAACGAAATTTTTCAACGCAAGCCGTGGCTCAGTTACGCGGCCCTTGGCGCGTTGTGGGCCCTTGTTGCGTTCCTCGTCATTCCCACTTGGGGATGGACCTATTGGGATTTTGGCGATGGCAATTATCTCTACGTCGCACGCCGCGTTCGCGAGGGCCTCGTTCTCTACAAGGACATCCTCGCCCCGCAGCCGCCGCTCCACATCATCGCGGGAATGATTGCCCAGTCCATCGGCAATCTTTTCCACAATGAGCTCTTTGGCGTTCGCGCCTATTCGCTGCTGTCGCGTTTCGCCGCCTCATTCGTCCTCTTTCTCATCGGAAGAAAACTCTACGGAAATGAATTCAAGGCCGTCGCCTGCGCCGCGATTTATCTTTTCACGCCCATTGGCTTCTGGTGGTCCATGGCCTACGAAAGCGAGAATCTGGAAATCGTTTTTCTTCTTTTGGCGATGTTGTTCCTGATTCGCCTTCGGAGAAACAGCCTGATGCTTGCGGGAATTTTCAGCGCGCTCGCCTGCCATTGCAACATGACCGCTGTTCCCTATTTCATCGTTAATACGATTTTTCTCATCTTCCGCAGACCCCGCCTGGCGGCGTGGTATGCGGGCGCGTTTGCCATCTTCTACGGCGCCACCGCCGTCGCCGCGAACATCTGGACCGATGGTTATTTCGCCGACAATGTTCTTTTCAATCAGGTCGGCACGTTCCCGCGCACCGACATCCTGCAGACATCCGATCCCAATGACTCTTTCCTGAAGTATGCCCTCCGCAAAATTTCCAGTGAAGGATTCAAGGTTCTTGAAATCGAGGGAGGCCTCATTGCCGCTGCGTTTGCGGGCATGATCAGCATTCTCCTGCGCAGTCCGTTTCCGGGAAATGGATCATCCCCGGAACCCTCAAGCCCCAACACATTCCTAGTTGTTGAGTATTTGGCGTGGTCTGCGATCGGCCTCATGCTCAGCATCTGCTTCACGGCCAAGGGCGGAACGGTGAATTACATTTTTTGTCTTGGTGAAGCCGGCGTCGCGCTTTTTGCGGCGGAGGGTTTTTGCCTGCTCTGGAGCGGTCGCTTCATGCGCGGCGCCTCCCTTCGCAACACGCGACCAATTCTGATGCTTGTCGCTGCCATCGTTGTCACGAGCGCGATCTGCATCAGTCCCGCAGCGAACATCCGCATGACATTGAATCAACAGCAGTCCGAACTTCCGGAAGCGGCAATGAACCAGATTCGCGATCAGATCACCACCCACGCAAAGCCCGGCGATGAAATCCTCGCGCCGCCATTTTACGCCTATGCGACGCGCACCAACGTAACCGGGGAACTCGCGGAAAACTACATCTGGAATATCAAGTACATGAACGAGACCTTCGATCGTGAACAAGGTCCCGCTGTCGCGAAAATGCGCGAGATCGCAAAGGCCATCGCGGAGAAAAAGCCCCGGATCATTCTGCTCGACACAGCCCAGACGGGCCGCGTTCCCGAAATCGCCAACGCCGTCCGGGCGCACTACCAACCCGCTGATCCCGCCGAATACCAGAGCCGCAACGTGCGTCTGGAAGTTTGGATACCGCGGAAGTAAACCTAAATGATCCGAAACGCATCCACCAACGTACAGCGCCGCTTGCGCGTGAACGTCTTCGCCGTCGTGATGCCCTCGCCCGTCGGCGACGCGATGGAATAGGAAATGTAGCCTTCGCCGCCGACTGCCAAGCCCGCGACGCTCGGCCCATTCTTCACAAAGATTGAACAGTCGCACAACCGCGCCATTCTGCTGAGGTTGGGCAGGTTCGTCGAATGCATGCAGGCCGTGTGGCGGTAGCCGTGCTCCGCCTGAATCGCCAGTTCAATGGCCGTGTTCACGTCCGGCACGCGGACGAAGGGGATGAACGGCATCATCTGCTCTTCCTGCACCCAGATGTTTTGCGGGCTGTTCACCTCGCCGAACAGGAGCGGTACATTGTCCCCGACGCCGCGCATTCCGATGGCATCCGCCAGCACCGACGCGTTCCGCCCGACGAACTGACGGCTCACGAGGTAGTGCTCCCCCTTCTTCTCAAAAGCCTTCTGCGCCAGCGCATCGCTTTCGCGCTCGCTCAGCCGCACGCATCCCTGTTGCTCCATTTCCCGCATCAGCGCGTCAAACGCGCTGCCCACGCAGAAAACCTCCTTCTCGCCGATGCACAGGATGTTGTTATCGAAGCCGCCGCCATCAATGATCGATTTCGCCGCGCGTTTCAGGTCCGCCGTTTCATCAACCACCACCGGCGGATTTCCCGGCCCTGCGGTGATCGCCTTCTTCGGCATCGCCAGCGCAGCCTTGACTACGCCCGGCCCGCCCGTCACCAGCAGCAGCCGCGTCAACGGATGCGCGAACATCTCGTTCGTCGTTTCGATCGTCGGCTCCACCACCGTCGTCATCAGATTGGACGGCCCGCCCGCAGCGATGATCTCGCGATTCATCGTGGCCACCGCTTCCGCGAACACGCGCTTGCTGGCGGGATGGGGCGCGAACACGATCGTGTTTCCCGCCGCCAGCAGCGAAATTGAATTATTGATCAGCGTTGGCACCGGATGCGTGCTTGGCGTCACCGCGCACACCACGCCATAGGGCGCCATTTCCTCGATCATCAAGCCGCAGTCGCCCGTCTTCGCGTAGGTCGTCAAATCTTCCGTTCCCCGCGTGCCGTCGCACACCGCGTTGAACTTCATGATCTTGTGTTCCGTGCGCCCCATGCCCGTTTCCTTCATCGTATCGGGCGCCCACTTGTGCTTGAACGCATGACCCGTGCGGCGGATCGTTGCGACCACCTTGTCACGATCGTCCAGCTTCAGTTCCTTGTAGGCGAGGAAGGCCTTCTCCGCCGCCTTCGTGGCCTCGTTCACCGTCGCAAACACGCCCAACTCCGGCGAGGGCGTTGCCGCCTGTGTGCCAGTCGTGCCGGATCGCTTCGCGCCATCCAACTCGCGCGCCTTCGCCGCAGGCACCGGCCCGCCACCATTTCCCAGCATCCGGGAAACAACTTCCTCAACAACGCTTTGAATTTGTGATTGGTCCATGGGAACGGTGGTCGGGGCTTGAAGGTTGAAAATTGGTGAAGCCTGTTGCAGCGGAACAGGGAAACATCAGGCCAGCCATGGTCCGTGCTCAAGTTGAACCCGCACCATGGGGCGCCATTTCTTTCCGATTCGGGAGCCTGTCAGGGCGCCCAGTGCAGTCGCTCCCCCGCCACGGCCACGCGCGCACGGTGTACCTGGTTGAATTCATCCTCCGTCACGTAGAGCGTCTTCATGTCCGGCCCCGCGAACTCCACATTGCTGGGCTTTTTTCCCGGTACGTCGATCTTTTCCAGCAACTTCCCATCCGGCCCGTACACCCGGATCGCGTGGCCTCCGAAATGCGCCACCCAAAGGTTCCCCTCCACGTCCATCGCCATGCCATCGGGATCACCACCGGGCATTTCCGCAAACACAGTCGTTTCCCCCAGCGCACCATCCTCACCAACGGCAATTTTCAGCACGCGCTCGAACGCCGACTCCGCAAGAAACAACGTCCGGCCGTCCTTCGTGAAGCACAGACCGTTTGGAAATCCCAAGTCATCCTTCATCAGTTCCAGCTTCTTCGTCCCTGCCGTCACGCGATAAACGCCACCGTTGCGTTCCGTGCGCGAATACTTGCCGGGGTCGGAGAAGTACAGGTTTCCCTTCGCATCAAACGCCAGATCGTTCGGCCCGTTCAGTTTCTTTCCATCGGTCAGTTCCGCATACACCGTGCTCGTCTTTTTCTCCACGTCAAAACGAAGGATCGCCTTCCGCCCGAAATCGCAGGCATACAGCGCCCCGTCCTTCCCGAACGTCATGCCGTTGGTCTTCGTGAAAAGAAATGGTTCCTCCTGCGCCCGCAGCCAGACCTCGCACCCCTTTTCATCCAGACGCGAAATGAATCCGCCGTGGCAGTTGGAAAAGAACAACGCATCCTTTCCATTCCATGCGGGTCCTTCGGGAAACACAAGATTGTCGGCAACCTTCTCCCATTTCAGTTCCATTTGCGGAGCATCCTTTGTCCCGGTGGATTCAGTCGCTGGTGTTCCGGCATTCACCAATGATACAGCAAGGCACGTCATCAGCAGTAACGAAAGCCGCATCTTCATTCTCCTTATTCGCCGCCGCCCGCATTGGCGTGGTTCATTTTCCATCCTCGAACAGGTGCAGCTTTTCCCGAACGACCTCCATCGTCGCCTGAGCGCGTTCGCGGGCCTTCTTGTTCCCTTCCGTCAGCACATCCTTCCACTGGTCCGGATTTGCTTCCAGCGCCGCACGCCGCTCCCGCGCCGGGCCGAAGTGCGCCTTCAACGCATCATCCAGCACACGCTTGCATTGGATGCAGCCCCACTTCGCACCCGTGCAGTTCTCAACAATTTCGGCATGCCTTTCCTCCGGCGTGAAGACTTTGTGGTAGGTCCACACAAGACACTTCTCCGGATCGCCGGGATCAGTTTTGCGAACGCGCGCCGGGTCCGTCATCATCACGCGCACCTTTTCCCAAACTTCCTCCGGGGTTTCCGACAGGTAGATGCAATTGCCGTAGGATTTCGACATTTTCCGCCCGTCATTGCCCAGCAGCACCGCGGACTTGCCAAGCCGCCACTGCGGCACGCGGAAAACCTCGCCGTAACGCACGTTCACCTTCTGCGCCAGGTCCTGCGCCTTCTCAATGTGCTCCACCTGATCCTTGCCGACGGGAACGATGTGCGCCTGATAAATCAGAATGTCCGCCGCCTGCAAAACCGGATAGCCGAGAAATCCGTAGGTACGCAGTTCATCGTTCTGCTGCTCGACCACCGCATCCTTCCAGCTTGTGCTTCGTTCCACCAATCCCAGCGGCGTGAACATTCCCAGCAACAACGCCAGTTCCGCATGCTCCTTGATCGCCGACTGCACGAAAATTGTGGCCTTCGCCGGATCAAGGCCCACCGCCAGCCAGTCAATCACCTGATTCCTGATGTTCTCCGGCAACACCGAAGTGTCGTTGTAGTTGTTCGTCAGCGCGTGCCAGTCCGCGATCATGAAAAGGCAATCGCATTCGTCCTGAAGCTCCAGCCACTGCGCCAGCGCCCCCACGTAGTTGCCAAGGTGTTGCCGCCCCGTGGGCCTGCTGCCGGAAAGCAGAATTTTTTTTGTCGCTGATTCGCTCATGATCTGAAATAGTCGGGAAGTGAAATGATCTGATCCATCGCAATGCTCAATGGTGGGAAGAAAATTCCAATCCACCAGCCAAGAACTCCGAGAACGCTAAGCACCACAAGGATCATGAATCCATACTGATACATGGATGCGTAGAGGTCGCGCAGTTTCGGTTGGTATTGCATGAACGTATGCCAAAGCACGTGCGACCCGTCCAGCGGAGGCACCGGCAGCATGTTGAAGATCGCGAGGATCAGATTAAGGATCACTCCGTAGCTGAGGAATCGCAGAAAATGGCCCATGGCGGAATCCTCCCCTCCCGCCAGCAGTTCCGCCGGCATCATGCGGACTGCCTGCAAACAAATCGCGAAGAAGATTGCCTGCAGCAGGTTGGAGAATGGCCCCGCCAGCGCAACAATCACCCCACAGCCTCGGCCACGCCGGAAGTTGGCGTTCATGATGGGAACGGGCTTTGCCCAACCGAACAGGAATGGGCTGCTCGAAAATGCCATCAGCACCGGCATCAGCACCGTGCCGATGGGATCCATGTGCGCGATCGGATTCAGGGTCACCCGGCCCTGATAGCTGCTCGTCATGTCGCCGCCCCAACGCGCCGTGATTGCGTGGGCAAATTCGTGGAGGGTCAGCGCCGCCAGAAAGATCGGATATGTCAGGATGAAGAACCCTATTCTTTCCGCACTGATGTCCACGCTTTGCTGAAACCCCGCTGAAAACCTGAGAGATTGCCTGATTGTCCGCCGTCTGCGCGCCTGACGGTCAATCGGTTTCCCCCTGTGTGCCATCGGTTGGCCTTGTCGGCGTGCAAGTGATCATCATACTTCCTTCCCGTCGGTGAGCGCATTGCCGGCGCATCCCCTGCGGAGCCCAACCCATGCGGCGTCTTCAGCTTCTTCTCGTCCTCTGTGTCATTTCCCTGTTCGCCGTCGCATGCAAGCAGCGTCTGGAATTCATCACGGGCGCGCCCATTCAGACTCCCTACCGCGTCAACGATGGGGTGATCGCCTCCTTCCCCGATGAAATCAAGGAGCGTCTCTACAAGATCAAAGTCGGCGGCACCTTCGATGGAAAGGTGTATCAGGTTCCCGTGCAGGAAGCCTACGCTTCCGAACTGACCGCGCGCCTCAGCACCATGTTCACGCGCGGCGTCAGCGTCATCAACCAGAGCATCTACGATCAGATCACGCCGCTGAACGCGCCCCTTCCCGCATCACGCGATGAATCGCAGGAACGAAATCTGGATGAGGTGCTCGCGGATCTGCGCAAGAAGGAATCCGGTGAAAAGGATGCGCCGAAGAAGACCGAGGCGGAGCTCACGGAAGAAGCCTTCCGCGCCATGGACGTGAATTCCGTGCAGTCAAAAAACCATGCCTACCTTCTCAAGTTCGACGTCGCACTGCTTGGCATGGTGGAGGGCCGCGTTCGCACCAGCTTCGTCGTACACCTCATTGATCGCCGCACCGGCAATGAACTGATGAAGAACCAATATCAGGGACGCAGCGAACGCTTCGTGCCAAAGCAGAGCGAGCGCACCAACGAACTCGAACTGCAGCGCCTTGTCCGCCAGTCGTTGTCCGGCGGCATGAGCCAGATGATGGATGACCTTGCCATCGCCACAGGGGCCACAGGCTCGAAACGATGACCGACAGCGCACCCGCGCCGGAAGCCAGCCAGCCACTTCTTCCCCCACGGCTTGTTGTCCCCCCGGAGGCCGTCGGCATGCGGCTGGACACCTGGCTTTCGCGCCGCCCCGGATCGCCTTCGCGCAATCGCGTTCAGCAACTCGTGAAGGAC
>JADZDZ010000075.1 GCA_020850785.1 Candidatus Sumerlaeota bacterium
CACAGCCTCCCGCCGCGAAGGCCGATGGCAACACCGCGCCAAAAGATGCCCCAAAGAAGGAGAAGCCCGCGCCGGAGGCGATCGGCTTCACCTGGTGGAACGACGTTCCCGAAATGATTCGCCGCGGAAATCAGGAATACAAAGGGGAGGAGTTCAAGAACGCGGAGGATTTCTACCGGGATGCGCAGCTCAAGAATCCCGAACAGGCTGCGGCGGCCTTCAACATCGGATTGTCGGAGGCGAAGCAGGGCAACAATCAGGGAGCTGCGTCGGAGTTCAACCGGGCGCTGAACCTTGCGGGGGCGGATGCGGCGCTGCGCGCGAAAACGCTCTACAATCTCGGTTCCGCGCACCTGAACGATGCGCTGAAACTTTTGCAGCCGGAAGGGAAGGATGGCGCACCCTCCGCGCCGGGCGAACTATCGCCGAAGGTTCGCGAGGAGGTCGTCCACTCTGCACTGAGTTCCATTGAGGCGTACAATGGCGCGCTGAAGCTGAACCCAAACGACAGCGCCGCAAAGTTCAACAAGGCGCAGGCGCAGCACCTGCTGCAGTTTGCCTCGCAGCCACCACCGAAGAACGAAAACCAGCAACAGCAGAACCAGCAGAATCAGGAACAGAACCAGAAGGACCAACAACAACAGCAGAACCAGCAGCAAAACCAGCAGGACCAGAACAAGCAGGATCAGCAGCCGCAACAACCACAGCCGAAACCGCAGGACCCCAAGGAAAACAACAAGGACAAGCAACAGCAGCCGCAGCCCGACAAGAATGACAAGAACGAGGAACAAAAGCAGGATGCGGGGCGCGACGAGCAGAAGAAGGACGACAGCAATCAGGGCAACCAGCAGGATGAGAACAAGCCCGCAGACCAGAACCCCCAGGATGGCGACCAGCAACAGGGAGGCGCCAGCGAGCAAAAACCAATGGACATGACGGAAGACCAGGCGCGTGAACTTCTGAACCTGCTGGGTGATCAGCAGAACATCGTGCTGCGGAAGGGAAGCCATCCCTACAATCGCAACGAACCGAAGAAGGATTGGTAGAAATGACTTTGTTCCGCGCGCTGCGCAACGCGCTCACGATCCTGCTGACGGGCGTTTGCGCGACGCTTCTTGCACAAACAACGACGCCGCGGCCCCTGCCGCCGGGCATGTCGGTCACGGCTTCCGTGTCCAACGAGAAGCCGGTGGTCGGTGACCAGTTTCAATACACAATCGAAGTGCTTGGAAGCGTTGGCGTGGACTCCTGGAAGGACCCCGACCTGACGAAGTTGAAAGGCATGCGCGTGCGCAGCGGCGCGGAGATCAGCTCCAGCATGAAGATCACCAATGGCCGCTCCACGATGAGCGCAAATCGCTCGATCCTGCTGGAAGCCACGCAGGTCGGCAGTTTCGTCATTCCCCCCGGTCAGGTAAAGATCAGCGGAATCACCTACGACACGAATCCCGTGACAGTCACGGTGAGCGATGTACCGAAGCTGGGCGGCGATCTGGACAGCATCATTTCCGCGCGGACGAATTCGACGGAAATCAATCGTCAGTTGCAGGGTAAGTATTTCGCGCGCGCTGAGATGCCGGAGAAGATTTATCGCGGTCAGGCCGTGCCGGTGAACATCTACATTTATCGGTCGGAAAAGCTTCCCTCGCTAAGCCAATGGCAGATTCTTCCCGACCAAAACGACGGCGACGATTTCGTGCGCCCCAACGTGCGGGATCCGCGAATGCAGGCGCAGCGGATCGACTGGGAGTCGGTGACTTTCGGCGGTCAGAACTTCCAGCGCGTACTGCTCTATACGATGTACATCGTGCCGACAAAGACGGGAAAGCTGCGCTTCACGCCGCCAACCCTTCAGGTGGAACTGCCGGTGGAGCAGCGCAGCGCATCGCGCGATCCCATCGCGGACATGATGATGAATTTCCAGCGCACCGTGTCTGCGACGCTCGCCATGCGCAGCGTTGACGTCGATGTGGCCCCCGTTCCCGACAAGCCCGCAGAGGCGCTGATGCAGCTTGTTGGGCGCGCACGTGTGGATTTGAAGACCGATCGTCAGGAACTTCCACAGCGCGAACTGCTGACGGTGAAACTTTCCATCGTCGGAAATGGTTTCTTCGATCTCGTTTCGCAACCGAAGGCGCCGGACCTTGCGGGCTTCTCACTCATCGACACAAAGTCCAGTTCGCGCATGGACATCACAAAGGGACTCCTGTTTTCCGAGAAGAATTTTGAATATGTCTATCAGGCGGCCGAAGCGGGCGAGAGGACCATTCCCTCCATCGCAGTGGCCGTGTTCAACCCGGCGGAAGGCGCGTCTGATTCGCAGAACATTCTGCGCACGGAACCGGTGAAGGTGCTGGTGACCGCATCCACGGCGGCGGCGGTGCAGATCGGCGGCGTGGCGGCAGGCGCGAACACAACCGCACAGGGCGGAACCGCAGCACCCAAGGCGGGCGCGAAAGTGCTCGGCAGCGATGTGTCCTACATCGACGTGCGGCCGTTGACGCTGGCTGGCGCGAGCGCGATGCCCCCGTTCTACCTGCAGCCGTGGTTTTGGTTCGCCCAGTTCGTCCCATTCCTTGGGGCGCTTGGTTATGGATTGGCCGCAGTCGCGCGGCGCAATCGCCGCGAAGAGAGTGACGCGGAACGCGCAAGGAAGGGACGCCGCGCGGCGACGCTTGCGCTGAAGGAAACACGCGCGAAGCTCGATTCCGGATCGCGCGATGAATTCTATGCGACGCTCGCGAATGGTGTGCTGCAGTACGTGGCGTCGCTGCTGGGCCGCTCGCGGCTCGGCCTTACGAGCGAGGAGGCGGTGCAGAAACTTTCGGAACGCGGCTTCCCCGCCGATGTGCTGGCGCGGCTGCAGTCGCTACTGAACATGTGCGACACGATCCGCTACTCCCCCGCCGCAGACACGCCCGATGCACGCCGCGCGGCGATGGCGGATGCGGAAACTTTGCTGACAGACCTGACGAGCGGGAAGAAATCATGATGCTGAGAATTCTTTATGTCATGACGATCTTCTGCCTCCTCGGAGGTGCGGCATTTGCACAGGGCACCGCATCAGAGGCGGTGACGGACCTTGCCTCCGCCAACAAGGCTTTCGAGGAAGGCAATCACGCCTTCGAGCGTGGCGATGCAAAGACCGCGCTGGATGCCTACACAAAGGTGGCGCAGGCGGGCTTCGGCACTGCGCAGGTTTGGTTCAACGCCGGCACGGCGGCGTATCGCTCCGGGGACGTCGGCCGTGCGGTGCTGTACTACAGCCGCGCGCTCCGCATTGATCCCGGCTATGATCGCGCGCGGAACAGCCTCGTGGTGGTTTCCCCGGCGACGAACAATCTGGGTGATGGCTTTTTCTCCGAGGTGGTTGGCACGGTCTTTCGCCGAACCTCGCCCGGTGTCTGGATTTTGGTGGCAGAGGCGTTCTTCCTACTGGGATGTTTTTCCATCGCGAGGCACTTTGCCACCGCGAATGACGACAAGCGCGGCGGCTGGGTTGCCTCCATTGTCTGGTCCTTCGTGTTTGCACTTGTTTGCGTGGGGATTGGCGCCGCGAATCACCACTTCCGCGCAGGCGGCAGCACGGCGGTCGTGCTGAATGACAACACGATCACCCACAGCGAGCCCCGCGAGGATTCCACGGCACAGTTGGAGCTTCCCGCGGGGACCATCGTGGAACTGACGGAATCGCCGCAGCGTGGCTTCGTGCGATTCAAGATCGCGGACGGTCAGGCAGGCTACATCGCATTGGATCAGATTGAACGGATATGAACTCTGTCGTCATTGGAATCGCCGGAGGCTCCGGCTCTGGAAAAACAACGTTCGCGCAGAGCCTCATGAAGCAACTGCGCAGCGAGCACGTTGTGATGCTCGGCCTGGACAACTACTATCTGGACCACAGCGAACTCCCCCTGGAGGAGCGGGCGAAGATCAACTACGATCACCCCGACGCCTTCGACTGGGATTTGTTGCTGGCCCACGTGAAGGCGCTGCGCGCCGGCAAGGCCATCGAATCGCCGATCTACAACTACGCGGTGCACGGGCGCATGAAGGAGACAACGCCCATCAAGCCCGGCAAGGTGATCATCGTGGAAGGCATCCTTGTGCTGTATGACAAGCGTCTGATCCAGCAAATGGACATCAAGATTTTCGTGGATGCGGAAGCGGATGTGCGCTTCATCCGCAGATTGCAACGCGACATCGAGGAGCGCGGTCGCTCGTTGAATTCCGTCGTTGATCAGTACCTGAACGTGGTGCGGAAGATGCACCTTGGCTTCGTGGAACCGTCGAAGCGCCACGCGGACATCATCATCCCCAAGGGCGGCCACAACGAGATCGCAATCGACATGATACTGACGAAGATTCGTTCGATCCTTTCCGACGGACACCACACGTGAAGCGGGAAAAATTCGCCCTCTGGCAATGGTCGCTTGTCATCCTCACCATTGGATTCATCGTTGATCACGCAACGAAGTTCTGGGCGGAGGCGTACCTGAAGCCGAAAGGCCCCGTGTACAGCGCGGCCGACATTCCCACCATCACAATCATTCCCGGATGCCTGGAATTCGTGTACGCGGAAAACACCGGCGCGGCGTTTTCCATGATGACGTCGCAGACGGGAATCCTTGCGATCATCAGCGTCATCGCATCAGTGGGGCTGGTCTGGTTCTGGACAACGCTTTCCCCCGCGGAAAAGTGGGGACGCTACGCGGTGGCGCTGATTCTTTCCGGGGCCGTTGGCAACCTTGTGGATCGCACCTTCCGGAACTTCGTCATCGACTTCATCCATGCCTACTTTCGCCAATGGTCATGGCCCGTGTTCAACATCGCCGACTCATGCATCTGCGTGGGTGCGGGGATTCTGGCGGTGCGTTTCCTGAAGAACAAAATATGAACTATGAGAACGCGGGCAAGTACCTGCTGGTTGCCGGTGCGGTGCTGATCGTCATCGGCGGCATCGCGTGGGGATTGGGAAAGGCGGGCTTCAAGGGCCTTCCCGGGGACATCAACATCCAGCGGGGGAACTGGAGCTTTTCATTCCCCATCGTGACGTGCATCGTGATCAGCGTGCTGCTGACGCTGGTGATGAATTTCCTGAATCGGAAGTAATCGCGCAGGAAACGCGGCGTCAGAAAATCTTGTACTTGATTTCGATTTCCTCATCGCTGCGACCGTCGGATTCGCGTGGCTGCTCCGCGAGAGGCTTCGGATTTCCCGTGCCGGAGGGCGGAGAGAAATTCGGCAGCGGTGCGGGTTCATTTTTCGCCGCGCCGGGAAGGGGAACATGATCGCCCGACAGACTGCCGCGGCTGGAACGCCGATTCGACGTGCTGCTGGGCGGTCCGCCACCGAGGCCAAGTATCGCCCCAAGACGCTCCGTCATTCCGCCGGGAATCTGGACATCGGAACGACTGCCCGATCCGCGCGATCCCGGTGCCAAATCGCGACTGCCGGGGCGTGGCACATCCTGACGTGACTGCGAGCCCATTGGCAGGCGCGGGGAAGAGGCCGACGACGCCGCAGGCGCGAGGGGATCAAGTTTTGGAGCTTCCTTGGATGGCGCACCGGGATTGGGAATTCCCGGCAGGTTGAAGAACCCGCTCTGGCCAAGGGCCGGTGTGGGTGGAGCCGCCTGAGCGGCAGCGCCCGCCGGCTTCAGCACATCGGCGCGGCTTGTGCGCAGCGGCGTCTTGTCGCTGATGCCGAGCGCGCTCATGAGGCCGCCGCCGATTCCCCCAAGGCCCGCTTCCTCCGGCACATCCGCGTCCGCAAAATAAACCGGATCGTTGAGCCAATTGGCGTCGTGCTCATCGCGGGCTTCCTCCACCGCGTGCGCGGAAACCCGAAGAAGGCGGTGTTGAATCTGCGCATACTTGAACAGGCCGCCCGTCATGGTGTTGCTTAGGCTGAGGAGCATCCCTTTCGGCTGCCACCAATCGGTGTGGAAGAGAAGGCCGACAGCCATCCCTTCGCGCCCGTTGTAATGGCCGTCTTCGCGCACGATCAGTTGCTGGGCGAAGCTGCGCGCATCCTCCGCGCGCTTCTGGTAGTATTCATCGCCCGCGAAATGCGCCAGCTTTGTCATTTCGCGGTAGCTGATGAGCCCCTGACAACTTGTGGCGGGCGAGGCAACCGAGGTGATGTCGCCACCGCGCGTGGCGATTCCATAACGGCCCAGCATCGTGTTGCGCGAGAACTTCACGTTGTAGCTAAACCGCCACGTGAGCGCCAAGTCCGCCGCCTTCTTCGCAAGACTCAGCCACTTCGTGTCGCGATCAAGTTCATAGAGGTTGATGTACGCAATCAGCGCCCAATGACAATCGTCGCTGGTCGGCACGCAGTTCAAATCCTCCACCGTGCCGTAGAGCAGTCCGTTGCGGACAAACCTTGCATAGTAGTCGCCCGCCTTGATGGCGACTTCGCGGAAGTGCGGCTTCTGCAGCAGCGACGATCCCGCTGCGAATGCGGCGATCCAAGGGAGGCCGCCGCAACCATCGAAGCTGGTCGGACGTCCCGTCGTCAGGTCGTAGTAGCAGGGAAATGCGCCATCCTCCCGCTGCGCGCCCATCGCGTAGTTCAGCGAGGAAAGCGCCGCCTCATACCATTGCTGGTGGTTGGCGTTGTTTTTGATCTCAAGGCCGAGGGCCCGCAGGATGAAGAGCACCGCTTCCGCCACGGTGCGGGAATGCGCGGTGCCGTCCTCTGGTCCGAAACTGCACGACCATCCGTTTTCCTCGGTCCACGCGGGGAAGATCGTTCCCGCCGGCGCGATGGTGCCCGCAAGCTTGTTCAGAACCGCAACGCCGGCGTTGACCGACTCCACATGTTTCGATTCACGGCCCGCGTAGAGCAGCGAATATGCGGGCAGCGCGCCGCTCAGCCAGCCGGCGTGCATGTGCGCGCGTTCCGTGTACATCCCCTTGCGTCCGAAATGACGATCGAAGGAGGCGCTTTCATACAGCGCGGCCTGACGGCTGTCGAAGTGCCAGCGCAGCAGACCCGTGTGCGCGATCTGCTCCTGCACCTCCATGGGAACTTCCGCTGTCGCCGGCGGGTTGTCTTTCTCGTCGGCGTAGTAGAGATGGCGGATTACCTTCGCGTGGGCATGAAGGTCCGGCTGATCGACGCCCACCAGAAAGGAGGTCACCATGGGAGTCGCCTTCGGCAGAACAACGAAGGTCTCCTCCGGCTCGATCTTATCCTCATGGCAGAAGGAAAATTTGACGGGTGTTTCGCGATAGGGGAAGTCGACGCCGAGCGTTGGCTGCCCTTCATCGGAACCGAACTGCAGGCCGGACATTCCCACGCCATCGGGGTTCGCTGCGGAGCGCCCGAACATTCCCTGCGTCGAAATGTAACCCATGCACCCGTAGGTCCACGCGCAAACGAGCGGCGTGGCCGCCCGGTCCGACCGTAACGTCCAATTGTTGGAGACCAGTTTGCGCAGGTCGCGATTGATTTCGGAATAGGTTGGATAGACGCGCGTGCTTCCCGGCGGGCGGTTGTTTCCGTAGAACACGCCCGGCACCAGCCAGCGCGGATCCGCCTCACCCGTCAGGACAAGCTGCGCGGAAACCCGAACGCGCATCTCATCGATGGCGTTTTCGACGCGCATCTCCACCCGCAGCGCATCAATCCCGTCGGAGATCGCGGAGATGCGGCCGTAAAGCGCAAGGCGCTGGGAAGTGAAGCCATGAAAATCCGCCGCGTTGGTTCCTGCGGGAACAAGGCGTTGAATCTGGAAGATCGCCGCCGGTGATCCCGCCTCCGTGATCGTGAACATCAGCAGCGGCGTGACGACAACAGGCCCGCTCTCCCCTATCCGCTGAAGGCGCAGGCCGCGGGATTCAAAGCTGATCTGGTACTTGCCAACTGGAACGGATGCTGACACGTCGACACTTCACTGGGCGAACGATTTTGATCGGCCAAGCAAACCGCACCCGGCCTGAGTTGGCAAGGGAAGAAGGGCCGGGGAGCCAATCCTCAGGAGCCCCCTGATTTCGGGCAAATTTTCAATTTTGCGCCTTGCCCGGCCACCCCTGCGGCGCGGACCTTGCTCCGAATGTTGAACCGGGGATTCCTGTCGACTTAATGCGCATTCTCTTCGTTTCAGACCAGGACCAGTGCCGGGGCCCCATGGCGCGAGCCATTGCCGAGCGTCTGGCGCGCGTGCAAATGCTGGAGGATTCGGTGTTCGATTCCGCCGGACTGCGCGCCCCCGCTGGCGAACCGCCCACGCTCGATTCCGCCACCTTCATGCAGGGGGAGAAAATCAGCATCCTCCAGCATCGCAGCAAACGCCTGACGGTTCCGCTTGTGGATGGCGCGGATGTCATCATGTGCATGACGAAGGCCCAGATGGAGGAGGCACGCAAGGCGGCGGGGCCGGACTACGCCCCCAAGTTCGTGCAACTGAACGAGGCCATCGACCTTGCAACCACTCGGATGGACATCCTTCCGCCGGACGGCACGAGGCCCGGAATGCGGCGCCTGTATGCGGCACTGAGCGCCGCGATCGGTCGCCTTGTCCGCACCCTGGAGGAACCCGGCGTTTCACCGGAATACTTCGGCGCGAAGACGATGCCGAAGAAGCTGCGCCCCGGCGCGGGCGGTGCGGGACCACGCGTGACCGAATCGACGCTCGATCCGGAAAAGCGCGTCTTCCTCGCGAACATGGTTTTCAGCCTCATTGAGCGCGCCTTCGATTCGCTCACAACAGGCGGGCTGCTGGAGGAACTGGCCGCCGCCGGCCAACAAATTCCAAAGGCGGAGTTGGACGAGTTGCTGCGCCAGGACCTTCACGGCCTTGCACGCATGGACAAGGATGGCGTCTGGCACATCGTGCATGGCGCTGCGGAGCGCAAACGCGACAAGGCCCGCGCCGAAGCACGCGCACGCGCCGAGGAGCAACGCAAGGCGCGCGAGGCGGAAAAGCTGAAGGAAGCCGACATGACCATGACGCAGGAAGTCGCGCTGGAACTGCTCGGCATCAAGGCGGACATGCCCCGCGCCGAAGCGCAGAAAAAATATCGCGCACTGCTGAAGCGCTACCATCCCGACCGCTTCCATGACGACCCGTCATTCCTGCAGATGGCCGAGGTCAAAACCCGCCGCATCAACGCCGCCTGGGAATTCATGAAGGATCGCCTGCCGGAGGGAAGCGCCGTCGCCGAAGGGGATGAGGATTAACATCCCCCGCTACCCCCGGAAGACGATCCCACGCTCCTTATTGTCCAAATCGCCTTGTTTTTCCAATAAGGACTTGCTTTCCCCCCGCTAATGATCCGCGAGGAACATAAGGGGTCGGTCGGCCCCCCTTTGTGCAGCACTACCGTGAAGGTTCCGCACTGGCAGCTTGCTTTGGCAAAGGACGGGAGCAAATGCCCACGGGGGTCCTGTTTTTCCAC
>JADZDZ010000076.1 GCA_020850785.1 Candidatus Sumerlaeota bacterium
AGCGTAGGCGGCGGGCGCTTTCGGAAGAGGTCTAATTTTCCACGTAAGCCTGCGGTGGGCGCCGCAATCCCTGCAGGACGGCGATCTGCCGGTCCGTGAGGTGAAAATACTGCGGCGTGAAGTAGGCTGCGGCGTCCAGAATCACTTCCGGCAAGGGCTTGTTGGAAAGCTTCTGAAGCAAATCAAGAAAATCGGCGGGGTGATGTCCGGCGCAGTTGACGTGGCGGCACTGGTAGGTGTTGTTGCGCGGATTGAGCGCCAGCGTGCGGAAAACTTCGTCGCGATGGATCGGGCAATAGGCCAGAAATATGTCCCCGTTACGCACGATTTTGTCAGGATGCCAGTTCACGTATTGCATCAACTGGCCGACCTGAAAGGCGGAATTGACCTGCGCGCATATGGAAGGATAGGAGTCGTCGTAGTTCACATCGCATGATTTCCGGGCGCTGCCCGCGTAGTAAAGAGATTTCTATTTTGGGGTTTGGGTGGCTTTCCGTCTTGCCAGCCCGCAGGCACGGGCGCACGATTGATTGTTTTTCAGCGCCCCACAGGATGAATTGAATGAGTCGCTTCCGAGTGATGGTGGTCGATAACGATCCGGACGTCCGCTTCGTGGTGACGTCGCTGCTGGCGCTGGATTTCGAGACGGTGGGGGCGCAGAACGGACTGGATGCGCTGGAGAAGATCGAGCGCTACGAGCCCGATTTGCTGCTGATGGAAGTCAACATGCCGGTGATGAATGGCATCGCGTGCTGTCAGGCGATTCAGCGCAATCCGTACTTTGAAAATCTGCCGGTGATGTTTCTCGCGGCGGCATCCGATGCGGCCACCAAGAAGGCGGCATTGTCCGTCGGCGGGAAGGCTTACATCGAGAAGCCGTTCGAAACTTCGGCGCTCGTGACGCGGATCAGGGATTTTTTCACTGATGCGAAGATGAAGCCTTCGCAGAAGGAATTCACCCCTGAGGAAATCGCGCAGATCGATGCGGCGCCGCTGCACACCTCATCGTCGGCGATCCTTCCCGCGATCAAGACGAAGGGTTCCGAATCAACAGCGCCGATCATGGATTTCTCCGGCATCGACACGAAAAAGCCGGATGGGAAAAAGCGTCGCATTTTCGGTGCGGCCGCCCACAAGGAGGAATCCTCGTCGGACGTTCGTCCGCCTGTGAAGGTTCCATTGCCGAAGCCCGCCCCGCCGCCGCTCGGTGAATCGAAAACAACACAGCTTCCCTATCCGCTTCCCGCTGCGAAGACGGATTCAAAACCGCCAGCCCCGCCAAGGCCCGCGCCGCCACCGCCTGCCGCTGCACCACCACCGGCGCCAACACCAGCGCGCATGGAAACGCGCACTCCCCCGCCGCCAGCGGCACAGCCGCCCAAGCAGGCCACGCCAGCGGAACCGACTGCGGCGGAAATTCTCGCACAGCGCCGTCTGGGAAAATTCGGCAGAAAACCCGGCGTTGCTTCAACGAAGCCGCGATTCCTTTGCATCATAGACTATCCCGAACTGCTGGGCCATTGCGCAAATGCCGCACGGGGATTGGCGGAGTTTCTTCCGCTGGAGGATCCCGTGGAGGCGGTGGAATTGGTGGCGCGATTCCAGCCCGACATTGTCCTGCTCGGCATCCAGTCGTCGAAGTATTCAGGACTGCAAATCGCGCAGATGATTGCCTCGAATCCGCGATTGGCGCACATTGAACTGATTTTCCTGCAGGAGGCGACCGTCACGCCGCAGGCTCTCACCGCTGCGCGCAAACTCACGCGAAATCCCATTCTTCGAACGCCGTCGGATGAAGCGACGATCCACGGCGTCCTTCGCGAGGTTCTCTCCCATCCCGGATTCAAGGTGCGGGAGAAGAACCTTCCCTACGGTGTGTATGTGAAGGAAGTCATCAAGCAGTCCGAAGACGAACGCGCGCGGGAGAACAAAACGCGCGAGAAAAAGTCGCTGGAAATGCACCATCGTTCGTTGGCGGCTTTCATGGCGGCGGAGTTGAAGGATTACAAGGAACCCGCCGGCATGGATGAGCTTTACGGCATTGGCAGGAACGTGCACGTCGTGAAGGAATGACGCTACACGACGACCTTCTCCCATTTCCCCCGCAGCACAATGATCCCCAGCAACGTTGAGCGCATCACCCAGTCACACACCATCGCCAGATAGACCCCCTCCATCCCCCACCCGCGCACGAAGGCGAAGTAATACGCAACGCCCACACGCACGCCGACGACGCCGATCATCTGGGCGATGAATGGGGGCGTTGTCTGCCCCGCACCGCGAAGACCGCCCGCCAGCACGTTCGTTAATCCAATGAGTGGCTGCTGAATCGCCGTCAGGTAGAAGAGCGGAATCGCAAGGGAGATGAACTTCGTCGAATCCGGCCCAGCGAACCATTGCAGGAACCACGCGGGCGCGATGGCGAAGAGCAGGCCCGCAGTACCCATCAACATGACGACCAGAGTGAAACAGGCGCCGAACGCGCGACGTGCTTCGCGGATGGAACCGGAGCCGAGCGCCTGACCCACCAGCGTGGAGGCGGCAATCGACACGCCGAAGCCCGCGTTGAAGCTGAAGCTCTCCACGCGGGAAATGGAACTATGCGCGGCCAACGCGTCATCCCCCAGTTCCGCAATCATGGCGATGAAGGACATGAAGCCTGCGGAAATGGCGATCTCCTCCCAGAAGGTGGGCATCGAGACGCGAAAGATGCGGCCGCTGACACCTTTCAGCCATGGGGTGAAGCCCTCGCGGACGAGCTTCAGCACGTCGTCGCGCTCCTCCGCCGGTGTATAGACAGGCGAGACAACCTGAAACTCGTCCTCCTGCGCGGGAGCGGCGGCAATGGGCGCCAACTGGAAAAGCCTCTTCGGCCTCACGCCGCGCAGGCCAACGGCCAGCAGCATCAGGAATTCAATCGTCATCGCAAGCGCCGTGGAATAGCCCGCCCCCTGAATTCCCAGTTTTGGGAAACCGAGGTTGCCAAAGATCAGGAGCCAGTTGGTGAAGATGTGCGTCAGGTTCATGGTGATCGTAGTTATCATGGGCGTCCGCGTGTCGCCGGACGCACGAAGCGCGGCGGCCATGTTGGCGCTGGCGACGCGCAACGGAAACACCAGCATGATCGGCATGAAGTAGGGCAGGATATACGGCAGCACCGTGTCCGGAGCACGGAGGGCGCGGAAAATATCCTCCGTGAAGAAATAGAGCGGAACGCACAGCAGTCCAATCAGCAGCCCGATGCAACAGCCGTGGGTGAACGCCAGCCGCGCCGCGTGCGATTCCCCCTGACCCCAGCGCCGCGCAACGTAGGCACCGATGCCCACCTGCAAGTAACCGCCAACGCTGCGAAGCCGCCACAGCACCGTGCTGCACATTCCCGCCGCCGCCAGCGCCTGCTCGCTCAATTCGGCGAGGAACAGCGCATCGACGAGGAAGACCACCGACACGAACAGATTTTCGAGAATCGTCGGGATCGCGAGACGCGCTGTCTTCACATAGAGCTTGAATGTGGACAACAAACGGCTCCCCGGCGCGCCTGATGAATTATGGTGAATCCTTCGTGAATGTTACTTCAAAAAGCACGGGCCAGAATTTTCCCGTGATCAGAAAATGCTTCGTGGCGGGATCGTAGGCGATGCCGTTCAGCACATCGACGCCCCGTTGTTCCTCCGGCGTGAGGAGGTCCGCGACGCGAATGGTTGCGACAACCTTCCCCGTCGCGGGATCAATCTTCACGATCGCCATCCGCTGCCAAATGTTCGCGTAGATGTAACCGTCCGCCCATTCCAACTCGTTGAGGTTGCGAACCTCCCGCCCACCGAGCGTAACGTTGATCGCGCCAATGCGGCTGAATGTCTTTGGATCGCGAATGGTAATTTCCGATGTGCCATTGCTCATGAAGAGCTTGCCAGCACCATCGTGGCAAAGGCCCCAGCCCTCTCCCTGATAGGGAAACTCGCCGATTCGCTGAAAAGTTTTCAGGTCATAGACCAGTGCCTTCTGTTCCTGCCAGGTGATCTGAATCAGGTGGTCACCAACGAGCGCGAGCCCCTCCGCGAAGTAGGGTTCCTCCACGGGAACCTCCTGCTCCACGGTGCCGGAAACAGGATCGACGCGCCGCAGGGATGAGCGCCCGCGCAAGCCCGTGCTTTCATACAGCTTTCCGTCGTGCAACAGCAGGCCCTGGGTGAAGGCGGTGCTGTCGTGAGGGTGCCGATTGATGACGGTCACCTTCAATCGCTCAATTCCATCGGGTGCCATGGTTGACTTCGGGGAAAGCTTGAGCGTGTCGGAGGTGACATCCGCGCGCAGCGGCGCGACCATGCCAAGAATGGCAAGAAGTGTATATACAGCAATTTTCAATTCAGGTGGCATCTTTCCCGCGCGGCAAGGACGACACCATTGATCCATCGGATGGCGCTGCGGTGAAAGGGTTTTTTCCGTCACAAAACTCCACCCGCGCCAGACACAGGCCGCGCGCCTCCTCCATTTTCATTTGCTGCGGACGTTTCCCGTCGCGCAGGGCAGCGCGCAACTCTTCCAGTTCCAAGCGTCCCTGCCCCACTGCCACGATGGCGCCCACCATGAAGCGCACCTGATGGTGCAGGAAACTGCGGGCGCGAAACAGGAAGCGCCAGTAGGGAACGTCCTCCTGCGCCATCGCGGGATCGCTGGAGGGAGGTAGCGCGCGCGCTTCCGTGATGGTGAGGAAGGTGCGCTTCGCCTGGCATTCCGCGGCGCGCCATTCCTTCAGCTCCCACTGGCCCTTGAAGGCGGCGGCAGCGGCGGTTGTTCTTTCAGGATCAAGCTTTCGCGTGGTGAAGGCGACAAAGCGCGCGTGAAGCGGCGAGACCGCAACGCGTTCCGCCATGCGATAAACGTAGGTACGCATGATGGCGTCGATGCGCGGGCTGAAGTCGGTGTCGCAATGCGCCGCGCGGCGCACGCGGATGGATTGCGGCAGTATTGCATTCATGGCGAGGGCGATCTTCCGTTCCGGTAGGCGCTGCGGGAGGTTGATTGCAATCACCTGACCGGTCGCATGGACGCCTGCATCGGTGCGTCCCGCGCAAATAAATCCGGGGGATGCACTGCCCAACTCGCGAGCGGCGTCCTCTATCCTGCCCTGAATGGTTTGTCTGGTTCCCGGCTGCCACTGCATGCCGTGAAAGTCGGTGCCGTCGTATTCCACCAGCAGCGCCACGCGCGCCAGCGGCAAGCCTGCGGGAGTTTCCCCTGTCTCAGCCGGCGCGTTCATGATGTCGCGCCACGCCGGCCAACGCCTTGCAGGTCTTCAGC
>JADZDZ010000077.1 GCA_020850785.1 Candidatus Sumerlaeota bacterium
GCGCACAAGTTGGATGTGATGATCGTGGACAACTTCTTTCAACCTGCCATCGGATTTCCACCCGCGGGTTCAGCCCAACAGTCGCAGCCGCTGCGTCCCGAATAAGCTGCGCGTGAACAGCCTTACCACGCAGTCCCTGTCGCTGACGTTTCCCAATGGCGTGGAGGCGTTGCACGATGTCTCCTTCTCCTGCGGCGAATCGTCGTTCCTTTCGCTGCTCGGCCCCTCAGGCTGCGGGAAATCGACGCTGCTGCGGATCATCGCGGAACTGATCAAGCCCACGGAGGGATCGTTGCAGCGCCCCGCGGGCGAGCTCTCCTTCGTGTTTCAGGCGCCCACGCTCCTGCCGTGGCGCACGGTGAGGAAGAACGTGCAGTTGCCGCTGGAGCTTTCACGCAACACGCGGGAAGCCTCCGAGCGCGTGAATGAAATGCTGGAACTGGTGGGCCTGCGGCAGTTCGCAAATGCCTACCCGCACGAACTTTCCGGCGGCATGCAAATGCGGGTCTCCCTCGCGCGGGCGCTGGTAACGAGACCACGTCTGCTGCTGCTGGACGAACCATTCGGCGCACTTGATGACATCACGCGGCAGCGATTGAATGAGGAACTGCTGACGCTTTGGCAGCGCGACAAGTTCACCGCCGTCTTCGTCACACACAACGTGAGCGAGGCGGTTTTCCTGAGCCAGCGGGTGCTGGTGATGACACCGCGCCCCGGTCGCATCCACGAAATATTCGACATTCCCTTCGCCTACCCGCGGGAACGGCAGCTTCGCGCCAGCGCCGAATTTGCGCAGCTTTGCGGCGCGCTTAGCAACAGCATCAACGAAGGGCACGAACACGCGGCCGCGCACGCATGACTTCCCATTCAAGGCGATTCATCACGCATTATCTTCTGCCGCCGCTGGCACTGTTCATCCTGTTCCTCGTGGCATGGCATTTCTACGCTGCGGGAATTCGATTCGGTGAAACGGTGATCTGGAAGGGAACGCCTGCCTACTTTGTTCCGAGGCCATCCGCAGTATGGGAGGCGGCACGGGAGGGGCGTGAAAAGTTGGTGACCGCATCGCTGCTCACCGCGAGCGGTGCATTGGCGGGATTCGGCGCCAGCACGCTGATCGGTGCAGTCATCGCATTCATCTTCTCGCAGTCCCTGCTGATCCAGCGCGCGGCCTATCCCTACGCGATTTTCCTCCAGACAGTTCCCATCGTGGCGATCGCGCCGCTGATCATCCTGTGGTTCGGAAGCGGCTTCACGGCGATTGCGATTTCAGCCTTTATTGTCAGCCTGTTTCCAATCATCGCCAATGGAACACATGGCCTGACGGCAATTGATCCGCAGGCGATGGAGTTGTTTGCGATTCACCGCGCCACCCGCTGGCAGAAGCTGACGAAGCTGCGAATTCCCAATTCGATTCCCCATTTTGTGACGGGCATGCGCACATCGAGCGGCCTGAGCGTGATCGGCGCCATCGTCGGCGAATTTTTCGCAGGATTTCCCGGCGAGAAGTTTGGGCTGGGCTACCTCATCTATCAAACCAGTGGGCAGCAAAAGATCGCCCTGCTGTTTGCGGCGATCATCTGTTCCACGCTGTTGGGGCTGGCAATCTTTGCGGCGGTGGGCATTGCCGCGAGGTTGTTGTTGAGGCGCTGGGTGCGCGGGCAATAAATCGCGCGGGGTACGGGAATCGTTCGAAAAACCATCATCGAGGTGCGTCGTGACAAAAAAACTGATCTTCCTTATCGCCATCCTGATCGCGCCATTGTGCACCTTCGCGCAGGACAAGACGAAGGTGTCGCTGGTGCTGAACTGGTTTCCGGAAATGGAACACGGCGGATTCTACGCGGCGCAGGTGCATGGCTTCTACGCCGATGAGGGTCTGGATGTGACGATTATCTCCGGCGGCGTGGATGTTCCGGTCGGACCCCGCGTGGCATCACAGCAGTCGCAGTTTGGGGTCACGAACGCGGACAACCTGATCTTCGCGCGCGCTGCGGAGGCAAACATCGTCGCGCTGATGGCCCCGCTGCAGGTCAGCCCCCGCTGCATCATGGTTCATGAATCGGAAGGATTCAAGACGCTGGCGGACCTGAACGACATGACGCTGGCGATGAACCCGAAGGATGCTTTTTCGGAGTTCATGAAGCAGAACTTCCCCATGAAGAACATCAAGATCGTCCCCTACCCCGGCAGCGTGGCGCCGTTTCTGGCGGACAAGCGTTTCGGCCAGCAGGCGTACAACATCAGCGAACCATTCATCGCGAAGAAAAACGGCGGCGACCCGAAGGTGCTGATGCTGGCGGATGCGGGCTGGAGCCCCTATTCAAGCCTGCTTGTCACCAGCGACGAGTACGCCGCGAAGAATCCTGAGATCGTGAAGAAGATGACGCGGGCATCGATCAAGGGCTGGGTGAAATATCTGGACGATCCGCTCAAATCAAACGAGCAAATCCTGAAGCTGAATCCGGAACTGGGAATGGACATCCTCGATTTCGGCGTGAAGGAAATGAAGCCGATGGTTTATGCCGATGGAGTGACGAAGGAAACCGTTGGCAAGATGACCGCTGAGCGTTGGACGAAAATCGTCAAGCAGATGGAAGGGCTGAAACTGATCAAGCCCGGCCAGGTGAAACCGGAAGATTGCTTCAAGCCTCTGTAAGGCGCCGTCGCAAAAAAAGATGGGGAATGTCCGGGACATTCCCCATCGTGATCGCATGACACGATTTGACAGCCGCACTGCGGCGAAACTGTCAGGTAAACGCCTTTGAATCCTCGACGAAGCTGACCATGCCGGCGTCGCTAAGTGGATGATCGGCAACCTTCATCAGGATGTCGCTGGGGACCGTGAGGATGTCGGCGCCCGCCTGCAGTGCCTCGGAAACCTGCGCGAAGTTGCGGAAGCTGGCCGCCAGAATTTCCGTTTTGATGTCGTAGTTCGCAAAGACTTGCGCGATCTCGCGAATCAGGCGAATGCCAATGTCCTTCCGCGCGCCGCCGCTGGCGACGTATTCGGTGTTGGAAACGTTCTGATCACCCTTCGCATTCTTGTGGTCGTCGATGCGGTAGAGCGAATTGCCGGGATTACGTTCCGGGTTGTCGTTCTTGTAGGCAAAATCCGCGAGGCGCCCAAGGAAGGGAGACACATAGGTCGCACCAGCCTGCGCGGCCCAGTACGCCTGCGTGGAATTGAAAATCAACGTGGCGTTGGTGCGGATGTCGCGCTCCCACAGCGCCCGCAGAACCTTCAGGCCCGTGTGCGGATCGAGCGCCTTGTCGATGGCCGTGTAGCCGCCGACGGGAACCTTGATCACGGAATTTTCGCCCAACTTGCGAAGCTCCTCCGCCTGCGCGATCATCTTGTCCTGCGTCAATTCCGTCAGTTCCAGCGACACGGGATAGGGCTTCAGGTAATCGCAAAGGTTCTTCATGATCTTCTTTGCCTCATCCCAGCTCTTCGCGCCGGCCTTCTTCAGCAACGTCGGATTGGTTGTGAGGCCATTGATGATGCCCGCCTCGAAGAGCGGCTTGATGTCGTTGAAGGTCGCCGTGTCTGCGAAGATGCGCGGCGCGCGCAATGCGGGATGGGGGATCGCCTTTCCGCCCTTCGCCACGTTCACGGGTTCCATTTCCCGGCGGCGAAGAAGGATGGCGGCGGTGTAGTTGTCGGCTACGAACATTCTGCAAAATCTCCGAATCGTGTGATATGGTGATGATGGAGGGGCGCCTCATGGTCTGGGGCAAGCCCACTGACTGGCGGGAACGCCTTCAGAGGCCAAAACGCCCGCTTTGGAGCGGCCTGCGCGTCAACAAATCCCAGGTGGTTTGCGATGCGTCGGCGTGGGAACTGACGAATTTCCTGCCGTCATCCGAAAAGCGAAGTGAGGCCACGGCGGCGTCATCGCCCTCGAACATCGCCGCCTGCGTTCCCAGAGGGGCATACCACAGCACGATGCGGTTGGTGGAATCACCGGACAGCAGGTAGCGACCATCGGGCGAATACGCGAGCGCCTGCGCATCGCCGCGCAGCCCCGTCAGGTTCTGCACCGGTGAACGCCGCCATTCGTGCCACGCGATCATTTCACGATTCGCCCCCGCGCTTACGAAGGTGCGGTCCACCGGCGACGCTACGATCACGCGCACCGGGCCGCTGTGCCCCGCAAGAACGCGCAACGTTCTGCCCCCCTCCACTTCATAGAGCCGAATGTTCCCGTCATCGCCACCGGCCAGCAGCGTCATGCTGTCCTTTGTGAACGTCAGCGCGCGCACGGGGCGGGTGTTGACGAAGGTCGAAACGAGGCGGCCTGTGTTCGCGCCGTAGATCGTGACGCGGTTGTCGCTGGTGGAGGCGGCGACGTACCGGGCGTTGGGTGCATAGGCAAGCGCCACCGTTGCGAGGCCCGCGCTCCCCACGCGACGGGTGGAACCGAGCTCCCCCTGCAGGTTGACGATCTTAACGCCGCTGTTGGAGGCGGCGGCGATCTGGTCACCGCGGGGAGAAAGGGCGACGGCGCTGACCTGCGTGGCCTCAACCGTG
Organism: Candidatus Sumerlaeota bacterium; assembly: GCA_020850785.1. Classification (GTDB taxonomy): domain Bacteria; phylum Sumerlaeota; class Sumerlaeia; order SLMS01; family SLMS01; genus JADZDZ01. The sequence continues at coordinate 4,535 of JADZDZ010000077.1, forward strand.
ACGGTCTTCTTCAGTGTGCGCGACTTCGCGTCAAACACCGCCACGGTGCATTCGCGCCCGTCGCCGGGTGTATAGACAACGGCCGCCGTCCCGCCGTCGGCGGAATAGGTGATTGTCGGGAAGCTGTTTGGATTTACCTCACCGGGGCGCGTGAAGATTCCCGGCTGGGCGGCGCAGGGAACCACGAACGCGGAGAAAAAAACCGCGACGGCCACGAGGGGCGTGAGGATCGAAAAGCTTCGGCCCATAGGGAGGCCAGAATGCCTTTTCGGAGTACGGCCCGCAAGGAGGAAAACGGGCGAAAAAAGGGGTTTTGGCGCTCAGCCTGCGCTGCGGACTTCCACGGAATGGCGTTCCATTTTGCCTTCCAGTATCTGTTCCGCCCAATGGCAGCGCACTTGGTGGCCGGGGATGATTTCCCGCATCTCCGGCATGTCGCGGCCGCACTCCTCCGTGGCGAAGGGGCAACGGGGATGGAAGCGGCACCCTGCGGGATGGCGCAGCGGGCTGGGAACGGAGCCCAAGATCGGCTGCAGGCGCTGATGCGTCACGGAATCGCTGGTGCGGGGCCGCGAATTCAGCAGGCCAATGGTGTAGGGATGCAGCGGCGATTCGAAGACATCGTCCGTCTTCGCATATTCAACCACCTGACCGGCGTACATCACCGCGACGTCATCGCTGATTTCCGCAATCACGCCAAGATCGTGCGTGATCATCATGACGGAGGAACCGTAGGTTTCCTTCAGGTTCGCCATCAGATCAAGAATCTGCGCCTGCACGGTCACGTCCAGCGCCGTGGTCGGCTCATCGGCAATGAGTAGGTCGGGATTGCACGCAAGCGCCATGGCGATCATGACGCGCTGGCGCATTCCGCCCGACATTTGGTGCGGGTAGTCGTGAACGCGCTGGGCTGCGGCGGGAATCTTCACCAGCTCCAACATGCGGATGGATTCCTGAATCGCCTCCTTGCGTGACATTCCGCGATGGATGCGAAACACTTCGCCGATCTGGTCGCCAACGGTGAACACGGGGTTCAGCGAAGTCATCGGCTCCTGAAAAATCATCGAGATTTTATTGCCGCGAATGGAGCGCAGTTCACGCTCCTTCATCTTCGTCAGGTCGCGACCACCGAAGAGAATCTGGCCGCTGACGATCTTGCCGGCGGGCTTCGCAACAAGGCCCATGATGGAAAGCGAAGTGATCGACTTCCCGCAGCCCGATTCCCCCACAACTCCCAAGGTCTTGCGCTGATGAACCGTGAAGGACACCCCGTCCACGGCCTTCGCGACGGAATCGCTGCTGTAAAAATACGTCCGCAAATCCTTCACTTCAAGAAGGGGTGACGTGGTGGTGGAGGAGGGCGATGCGTCCATGGATAAGGGCAATTTCAGGGGCGAGTTTTGGAAGTGTCAAGAGGCCATGGCATCGGTAGGGGGGGGCGGCGCCGAATCCACCGGCGATGACCGGGACTGCTTTCGTGCAGCCTCCCGAGCCTTAAATTCCGCCCAAAGATATTCCTTCATTTCCTGATCCTCGGATGCATGGACCCGCAGCACAGCGCCAAACAGGTCGGAGGTCTCCGCGAAGTCATTCATCAGCTTTTTCTCCATCCTCGCATCGAAGAATTTGCGCGTGAGGGCTCGCAGCAGAAGAGCCGTGGCGATCAGGCCCAGATAGATCAGCAAAGCTGCATGGGTGGCCACATAGTCGGACAGAGGCGATGTCCTCCTATGATCCTGCAAAAACACGAACAAGCTACTCATGACAACGATAGCCGGGAATGCTATGAAGAAAATGCCGACAAGCGTCGTCACAGCCACGGAAACCTGAATGAAGAAATTAAGAAATTGCTTCTTAATGATATCGGAAACCGGTTCCAACCGAAGCGATGTCTTCTCCAGAGTGGCCTGTGCCTTCGCCAACCTCACC